>JBEATO010000087.1:0-6236 GCA_041161945.1 Actinomycetota bacterium | reverse complement strand
AGTAATCTTCCATATCTTTATGGAAATCTAAGTGGTCTTGGGAAAGATTTGTGAAGCCAACGACAGCAAAGTGGCTGCCACGAATTCGCTCTAAAGTAATTGCGTGGCTAGAAACTTCCATGATGAGGTTGCGCATATGGCGCTCACGCATGACCGCTGAAAGAGCCTGCAAATCAGAGCTTTCAGGGGTTGTGCGCTTACTAGCAATGCTTTCAACGCCAATACGAGTTTCAACCGTTCCAATCAGCCCACTATCTCTTCCAGCAGCGGTCATGATTTGGTGAAGCAAAGTAGTTACTGTGGTTTTGCCATTGGTGCCTGTAACACCAACGCTATAGAGATCGCGCATTGGCTCGGAGTAAAACCAAGCGCTAGCAATGCCTGCAGCACGCCTTGGATTAGTTGAGATAAGAACTGGAACACCCTTTATCTCTTTAGCACCGTTGGCATCTGTTAAAACTGCAACTGCCCCACGTGAAATGGCATCGGATGCAAATTGAGCTCCATGAAATTTTTCACCGGGCAAGGCAATGAAGAGATCACCTGGTAGAACTGATTGACTGGCTTGGGCAATTCCACTGAGTTCAATACTCTCTAAATCTTTGGAAGTAGATTCCGCCCCAACTATGGCGCATAGCGCTGAGAGTTTTTTCTGGTGACTAGTTATTGGCCGTTGCATCCTGGGCCTTCTTTGCAGCTAATGCTTTTTTGTCCAAAGGAACTGGAACAAATTCTGTTCCAGTTGGTGCGATATGACGACTTTGTAGAACAAAGGACATTACTTTCTTAAACACTGGCCCACCGAGCACACCGCCCCAGTGCATTCCTTTTGGATCTTGAATTGTCACGCTAATGACGTAGGCGGGCTTATCTGCTGGTGCAAAACCAATAAATGAAGCGGTGTAACCGCGATAGCAACCGCATGTGTCATCGATGCGCTGTGCTGTACCAGTCTTACCTGCCACGCGATAACCAGGAATTGCCGCACTTGGCGCAGTTCCATTTCCAGAAACAACGCTCTCCATCATCAAACGCATGGCCTTAGCAGTCTCTGAACTAACAACGCGCTCACTTGTGCGACCTGGCGCAGGTGTGAAGTTTCCACTTGAATCACGTGTTCCAGCAATCACAGTGGGTGAAACTCGAACACCATCATTAGCAATCGTTGCGAAAATACTTGTAGCTTGCATTGCAGTCAGTGAGTAGCCCTGGCCAAATGCAATTGTTGGCGCAGATGTTCCTGACCAATCAGCTACTTTTGGAAGAATTCCCCGGGATTCTCCAGGCAAACCTGAGCCAGTTTTTGACCCAACACCAAATTTAGTTAAGTACTCATAAAATTTGTCGTTAGATAAGAGTTCACCAATTTTAATCGATCCTGTGTTACTTGAAACAGCCAATATTCCAGCTGTTGTTAAGTACTGGGTTGGGTGCTTATCGTGATCACGGAAAAGCTTTGTTGAGCGCTTGAGTGCATATGGCACCGTGATTACTGTCTCTGGGGTAATTTTCTTTTCTTCAATTGCTGCAGCCAAAGTCATTACCTTGCCAGTTGAACCTGGCTCATAAACATCTTGCACTGAAGGATTGCGCATGGCAACGAGTGAGACTTTAGAGGTGTTGTTGGGATTAAATGTTGGCGCAGTTGCATGGGCCAAGATTTGACCTGTCTTTGGATCCATCACAATGACAGTTCCACTCAGGGCATTAGAAGACTTAACGGCATCGGAGATAGCCTGCGATGCAACCCACTGAATATCTCTATCAACTGTTAATCGAACGGTCGTACCAGTTTGAGCTGGAATAATCTCTGATTGAGAACCTGGAATTTCTGCCCCATAGCCATTAGCAAATGAGTACTTTCCATCGATTCCTGAAATCATTGAATTCATACTTGATTCAAGGCCAGTTGCACCTTTGCCATCACGATTAACAAAGCCAACTAGAGAGGCAATGAGTGAGCCTGAAGGATATTCACGAATGTATCCGCGCTCTGGGAAGAAGCCAATAATTCGATCTGGACTCATTGCTGGGTACTGAGAATTGAACTGGGAAATAGATTGGGTCAATTTCTGCCACAACGCAGGTTTGGCGTTTTGGTAGACCATGTTCCATTTGCGCTTACCAGTGATGCTGGCTTGAACTTGGGCAACAGGTAAATCAAGAATCGGTGCGATGAAGTTTGCCACTCGTGCCGGGTTTGTAATCTGTGTCTGATCAACCACGATGCTGGTCGCAGCAACGCTTCGGGCAAATGCAATTCCGTTGATATCGGTGATTTCACCGCGAGGAGCTGGAAGAGATTTAGTATTTTCCATTTCATTCACAGCGCGCATACGGTAATCCCCCGCTTGCACTGCCTGCACCTGAACTAAGCGCAAACCAAATACGAACATTGCTAATGCCAATAAAAAGATTAGCGCTCTAATTCGGTTATGAGCTAATGAAAAATTACCCATTGTCCACACTCTCGGCTGGTGTGACTGGTGGATTAAGGCTTAGAAAAGTCGGGGTTTCAGATGGCTTCATGCCTAGCGCAGTTGCTGCTTTTGCTAGGTTCTCAGGCGCTGCAATTGCATCAATCTGACGATTGATTGCTTCACGTTGATCACTGACCATCTTTGCTTCAAGCTTTAAATTACTAAGCGTGAAAGCATCTTGTGCAAGCAATGTATTGATGAAGAGAAGGAACATCAATGCAAGGACGCCTACGACAGATACAAACTTGGCAAAATACTTACGGTTTTCCTGTGTTTGCTCTGAAACATCTGGAACTAGTTTGAGTGCAACTTCTGCAGTCTTAGTTGCGATGATTTCACGTGAGCGCGTGATTGCTGGAGCAAACGCTGTCATTGCCATTATGCAGCCACCCTTTCGATAGCACGCAAACGAACAGATGCCGAGCGCGGATTTTCATTGAGTTCTTCGGTAGTTGGAACTTCGCTGCCACGAACAACAAGTGAGAACTTGGCAGCAAATTCAGGTAGATCAAATGGCAGACCGCGTGGCGTGCCAGAGGTTGTCGATGCCACAAATAACTCTTTAACAATGCGATCTTCAAGGGATTGAAAAGACATCACTACTAAACGAGCACCAATATTGAGTAGTCCAAGGGCTGCAGGAAGAGCGCGAGTAATCGCGCCGAGCTCATCATTTGTCTCAATGCGAAGTGCTTGGAAGGTGCGCTTGGCTGGGTTACCACCAGTGCGACGAGTTGCCGCTGGAATAGCCTCTTTAATTAGATCTGCCAGCTGGGAAGTTGAATTAAGCGGTGCAATTGCACGGGCCTTAACAATTCTCTCCACCACTCTGGTTGCAAACTTTTCTTCGCCATATGTGCGCAAAATCTTCACCAACTGGCCTGGCTCATAAGAGTTAACAATCTCGGCAGCAGTAAGTGATTGGCTGCGATCCATACGCATATCTAGCGGGGCATCCTGTGAATAGGAAAAACCTCGTTCGCTTTGATCGAGCTGCATAGATGAAACACCCAGATCAAAGAGTGCGCCATCTATTTTTGTGAAGCCATGAGATGCCACAACATCTGCGATTTGATCAAAGGTTGCATGAGATGTGCGCAGACGATTGGCAAATGGGGCTAAGCGATTAGTTGCACTAGCTAGAGCATCTGCATCACGATCGATGCCAATAACAGTTACATGAGGGAACTTGGTAAGTAGGGCTTCGGTGTGACCACCTGCGCCAAGAGTTGCATCAACAATGACTGGATGCTCACTTGCTTGAATTGCCGGGGTCAGTAAATTAATACAACGATCTAGCATTACTGACACATGTGCAACGTTGTTATTCACTCTCTCCCCCTTTCAACTCATACGTAGTTACTTATTGCCCTTTACTGCAGTGCTCTCATCTCTGGTCACCGCCGGCCGACGGATCTGTTTTATATCGGCGCCGGGGAAGGGGCGCCGTTATTTTCGAAGGGTCGGCGGTGGCCACAAATGAGAGAGTTAGAACAACCCTGGGAATACCTCCTCTGAAACATCGGCAAATCCCTTTTCGCGATCTGCTAGATATTCATTCCAAGAAGTTGCATCCCAAATTTCAACGCGAGTATTTGCACCAATAACAATGCAATCTTTTTCAAGTCCTGCATATGTGCGAAGTCCTTGAGGAATTGTTATGCGACCTTGACGATCAGGAATTTCATCGTGTGCTCCTGCAAACATCACACGCATGTAATCGCGAGCTGATTTTGCAGTGACTGGCGCTTGTTTTAGCGTCTCTGTAATTACTGAAAACTCTGCTGATGGAAAAACATAAAGACAACGTTCTTGTCCTTTAGTAATTACTAAACCTGAAGAGAGTTCTTCGCGAAATTTCGCGGGCAAAATTAAACGGCCCTTGTCATCAAGGCGTGGCTCGTGGGTGCCAAGAAACATTTTCAGCGCCCCCTTCCCCAGGTTCGCTGCGCTTACTATCTGCGCTTAATTCCCCACTTTACTCCACTTTGCTCCTTTTTCAACCACCTTTCGCCACTATTTACCCTTTTGGCCCCCACCCCTCCCCACCTGTTTTAGGCATGAAAAAAGGGCCCCCAGCGGGAGCCCTTGGATCTAAAAGAGGTACTTACTTACTCATTTGCTCCGTTATTGCGCTCATCCCAGCGTTGTTCAAGGCGAGCGCTCAATGAAGATGTGCGCTTGCTCTTAGGCATAGATGGGCGACCAAATGAGGAGATAGCTGTGATGACCCCGCTAAGAGCGAAAAGGAAACCGAGCACTCCCACAGGCGTTGTCTTTGAAATCAGACCAGTGAACAGGACCAGGATTCCCACAAGGATGAGGCCAAGTGCGAGCATGATGCGGTTTCTTCCCAATGGCTTTCCTTCACCAGAAAGGGCTGAAACAAGGCGTGGATCCTCCGTCATTAGCGCAGCTTCCATCTCCTGGAGCATTCGCTTTTCATGATCAGAAAGGGCCATGGCCCAACAATAGAACAGATATAGCGCCTCTGGCTACTTAGAAATTACTCTGATTCATCTTCAGCATCCTTAATTAGGCGGGCTGGGCGCACAGAACCCTTACCAAAACGAGCCCTGGCTTGATCCATAGCCCCTTCGGCTTGGCGCCAACCCACTTCGCGCTCTCCCAGCATCATCTGATGCGGTGCTCCCTCACTTAAGTTCTCTAGTGAGACCCCAACAAGGCGCAAGCGGGCCCGCTCAATACGCAAGGCTTGGTAGAGCCCCTTCACAACCTCATAGACATCATGGGTGCTATCAATTGGAAGCGGCAAAGTCTTACTGCGATTGATCGTTGAAAAATCAGCAAAGCGCACCTTGATACTTATTGTCTTTGCAAATAAATCACGATCGCGCAATCTGGCCGTTGCTCTCTCGGTAAGTCTTAAGAACTCAGTCAATATCTCTTCTGGATTATCTAGATCCTGCGCGAATGTCTCTGCGGCGCTGATACTGCGATCAGGTTCTTCCGGTGTGACATCGCGGTAATCACGGCCCCATGCAAGCTCATAGAGGGATGCTCCATTTGCTTCACCGAGTGCTCTGATAAGTGTGGTGCGAGGCAGCTTTGCAATATCTTCAATCGTTCGCAGCCCTAATCGCTCTAGTACTTCTGCTGTCTTTGGTCCCACTCCCCACATCGCTTGAATAGGAAGGGGATGCAAGAAGGTGAGAATGCGATCAGAGGTTATCTCTAACATTCCATTGGGCTTGCAATTTGCTGATGCTAACTTTGCAATGAACTTAGAGGGTGCGATTCCCACAGAACATGTAATGCCCTCTTGCTCCTCAACTTTCTTGCGAATAGCAACTGCGATTTCGCGCCCTGTGCCAAGTAGCTTTTGTGAACCTGTCACATCCAAAAAAGCCTCATCTAGTGAAATCGGTTCAACCCATGGCGTGAAACTATGGAAGATCTCCATGACATGTTCTGATACTTCTTGGTAGCGGGCCATATCAACAGGTAAAAAGATTGCATGTGGTGCTAATCGGCGAGCACGTCCCACCGGCATTGCTGAGTGAATACCAAATTTGCGCGCTTCATAGTTAGCTGCAGAGACAACACCTCGTGCACCCATACCAATGACGACAGCTTTTCCCTTTAACTCTGGGTTATCGCGCTCTGCAACGGAGGCAAAAAATGCATCCATATCAACATGAAGAATGGTGGCCTGGGTGGCGTTTTCTTCACTCATATTGCCAGCGTACTTTCTTTTGTGCGCCAGGATTCATAGGCCGCGCGTAAGTCCCACGC
>JBEATO010000084.1:0-4455 GCA_041161945.1 Actinomycetota bacterium | reverse complement strand
CACCATCGTTAGTAATAGTTGGGGCGCCCCACTTCTTCTCTAGAACCACGTTACGACCGCGAGGTCCAAGAGTTACTTTGACCGCATCGGCCAAGATATTCATTCCGCGCTCTAATCCGCGGCGGGCTTCTTCATTAAAGGCAATCTGCTTTGCCATGAGTTGTGCTCGCTTTCATGTAATCGTTCAGTTAGCGGGGGCTTTATCACTCGCACCCCGAGAGTGCTAACGCCAAATCTAGAGGAGTTATTTCCCAGGCGCAAAACGGTGGGGGGCTTAGCGGGCGATGCGGGTGTTCATGCGGGCCTCGCGCAGGCGGCGAAGGCGCTTGACGAGCATGGGAGAGGCAGCCAGAGCATCATCACGATCGATTAAGTCATTGAGAAGTTGGTAGTAGCGGGCAGCTGAAAGGTCGAAAAGCTCCTTGATTGCCGCTTCTTTTGCCCCTGCATAGCGCCACCAACTAGCTTCAAAATCCAGGATACGGACTTCGAGGTCGCTTAGACCTGCGTGCATGGCGGACTCTTCTTGCGCGGACATGGGGGAAATCGTATCGGGTGAGCGCAAAAAATGTGGGATTTAAAGGGTGGAAAGGATCATTTCAATATCGCTGACTTTCGTCCATGGATTAACAATGGCAAATCGCAGAATTGGTTGGCCTTTATGAGATGAGGGTGGAATAAAACCTATTTGATCGAAAAGAAGTTTGTCAGACCAGCTTTGATAATCACTTGCCGACCAACCTATGCGTGTAAATGCAACGATTGAAAGTTCTGGTTCACAGACTAACTCTAAATCAGGATGCGCCTTTACTAATGCAGCAGCTTGATGGGCAACAGTTAATGATTGTTCCATCGCTTCGGTATATGCATCAGTGCCATAGGCAGCAAGGGAGAACCAAAAAGGTAATCCGCGTGTGCGACGAGTTAATTGAATTGCATAATCAGATGGCGACCATGCGCCATCTTTTAATGTGTCTAAATAAGAAGCATGCTGTGAGTGCACTTGGCGAGCAAGTTCGGGTTCGCGGTAGATAAGTGCGCATGCATCATATGGAGCAAATAACCATTTGTGTGGATCAACGATTAAAGAATCTGCGGTCTCAACCCCATCAAAATGTGAACGAACTGATGGAGCACATAACGCTGCTAATCCATAAGCCCCATCAACATGAAACCAAATCCCCCGCTCATGGGCTGCACTACCAATGCCTTGTAAGTCATCAATGATTCCAAGATTTGTTGTGCCAGCAGTTGCAACTACTGCAAACACACGATGTGTTGTTGTTGCATGCAGATGATCAATGGCGTGGGCAACGGCCTCCCCCATTAACTTTCCATTAGCTGCAACTGGCACCTTTAAAACATCAACATCCATCACATTTGCAGCGCTAACAATTGAAGAGTGGGCCTCTTCGCTGCAAGCAATCACCCAACGAGAAGCACCTGGGTGGTTCTTTCGCCCCTGTGCTCGTGCCACAACTAGCGCTGAAAGATTTCCAATTGTTCCTCCCTGCACAAAAACTCCACCAGATTCCTGGGGTAATTGTGCTAAATCAGAAATCCAACGCAGGGCTTGGTTTTCAGCAAATACAGCCCCTGCACCTTCTTGCCAAGAACCGCCATAGAGCGCACTTGCACCAACAACTAAATCAAAAAGGTTTGCATACTCACTTGGAGCAGATGGAATGAAAGCTAAGTTGCGTGGGTGATCAGTTGAAATACAGGCTTTGGCTAACACAGATGTGAAAACCTCTAGAGCCTCATGTCCACCTAAACCACGAGCAGTAATCGTGTTTCCTACTTCGGCAAATAAATCCTCAGCAGTTCGAGGACCATCGAGTGGTGGATCATTTTTCAAACGATCAAGACTGTATGCCAAAACTTCAGCTGCAAGAGCTTCTACCTCTGGCGTGAACTCATGCACTATTTCGTGCTTTCTTCACAATGTTGCGCAGCATTGTTGGGAACACAAATGAATGAAAAGGTGCAACTGCATACCAATACATCTGCCCCCCAAGTCCACGAGGATTAAAAGTTGCCTCTTGAACAATCTTTGTCTTGCCATTAACGGTTGAGACTGTGAACTCTAGCCATGCTTTACCAGGCAAAACCATTTCAGCATAAAGTTTTAATCGCACGCCAGGTTCTAACTCATCCACTCTCCAGAAATCTAAACTCTCACCCACGCGCAAGAAATCAGGATCTCTGCGACCACGGCGCAAGCCAACTCCGCCAACTAGGAAACGATCTAAAACACCACGCGCCCACCATAAGAAATCTGCACCAAACCAGCCGTTATCACCGCCGATTCGCTCAATCTGTCGCCATACCTTTTCTGCAGGAACATCTGTGATTGTTTCTCTGCGATCACGCAAAACCATTTCACCTGCCCAGTCAGGATCACCTTGGGCCTTTTGCCATGGAGCAGTTGGCATTGCAGCATCTGACCAACGTGTTTCAACACCATGGGTTGTAATCATTGAAAGCGCTAATGAAATAGCGGTTTCCACATCAATTAGGCCTTCTGCAGGTTTTGGAATCAATGCATCAATTGATTTTGCTGGATCTGCTACAACTTCACTAATTAGCGATCCCACAAGTGGTCTGGCAAGGGCTGTTGGCACCGGTGTTACTAAACCAATCCATAGACTTGAAAGCCCCGGTGTTAACACAGGAACTTTAATAATCCAGCGCTTTTTTAATCCTGATAGTTTTGCAAACTTTTGCATCATGTCGGCATAAGAGAGTACTTCTGGGCCACCTATATCAAATACACGATTAACTGGTGTTTCTAGCTTTGCAGCAGCCTTTAAGTAGTAGAGAACATCTCTAATTGCAATGGGATGTGTTTTATTCATAACCCACTTTGGTGTGGTCATGATCGGTAAGCGGTGAGTTAAATGGCGCAACATTTCAAAACTAGCAGAGCCTGAACCGATAATGATTCCAGCACGCAGCTCCATGACTGCAACTGAAGTAGTTGCAAGTGATTGTCCAGTCATCGCCCGAGAGGCTAAGTGCTTACTGATGTTTACATCGTTAGCGATTCCACCTAGATAAACAATCTGTGAAACCCCAGCACGCTCTGCAGCTTGAGCAAAATTCTTTGCCATCTGAGATTCAATCTCATCAAAGTTTGGCCCTAAGTTAATTGAGTGCAAGAGATAAAAAGCGGTGTGAACACCAGTTAATGCCCGGTCCATGTCAGCAATGTTTTCAGCACTACCCTCGCAAATATCTACTTTAGAAGCCCATGGTTGGCCAAGGATCTTGTATTTATCGCGAACTAAAATTCGGACATCGTTATTTTCTTCAACTAGCGTGCGTACTAAACGGCCACCTACGTAGCCAGATGCACCAGTAACTAGGTACTTGCGGTTTTGATTGGGCGAGGACATGACGTGAAGCCTAGACTTACTCCATGGAAAAGACATCTCAAAAGCCTCGAGTTGTAATACTCGGTGCTGGCTTTGGTGGGCTCACTGCCGCCAGGGCTATGGCTGATACTGCCCATGTCACTGTGGTTGATCGCCACAACTTCCAAACCTTTTTACCACTTCTCTATCAGGTCTCCACGGCAGGTCTTGCAGCAGATCACGTTGCTCATCCAATTCGCGGTGCGCTTAGAAAAAGTGGAGTCCAGTTTCGAATGGGTTCTCCAATATCTGTGGATCATAAGAACAAAACTATTAAGTTAGATAGCAGTGAAGTTTTAGCCTTTGATCAACTCATTGTTGCGCTTGGTTCTGTGACAGCAGATTTTTCAATCCCAGGAGTTGCTGAGTATGCACTTGGAATGAAGAGTGTGAGTGAGGCATTAGCAATTCGCGCAGAAGTTATGCGCCGATTTGAAGATCTCTGTCGCTTTGAAGATGACACTAGTTTTTCAATCTCAGTCGTTGGTGGTGGACCAACAGGGGTTGAGATGGCTGGAGCATTTGCTGAATTAGTTCGTGGTCCACTTAAAAATGATCAAGCCCATGCCGCAGCACATATTCGAATTAATCTCATTGAAGCAGGCCCTCGAATCCTGCCTATGTTTTCAGAGAAGTTATCAGCTCGTGCTAAAAAAGATTTAGAGAAACTTGGCGTTAATGTTCTCCTCAATACTGCCGTTGCTGAATTAAAGCCTCGATCAATTATTGTTAAAGATGGTAATGAAATTGCTTCAGAGGTAACTATCTGGGCAGCTGGCGTCAAAGGTGAGCCTGCTGGTGGATTATTGAATCTTCCACTGGTCAGCACCCGCATTGATGTTGATCAGAATTTGCAGGTGAAGAATTACCCAGGCATCTTTGCTATCGGTGATATCTCAGGTTTTGTAGGAAAAGATGGACGTTTTCTTCCTATGGTTGCACCTGTTGCAATGCAGCAGGGCCGCTTTATTGCAAAGCAAATTAAGCGCTTAGCTGATGGAAAAGCGCTAGAGGCTTTCAAATACATTGATAAAGGTTC
>JBEATO010000052.1:0-8206 GCA_041161945.1 Actinomycetota bacterium | reverse complement strand
GATTAAGTCGGCGCAAGCTCGTGAGAGCAAGGCGCAATCTATTGCGACTCGCTTGATTGCTGAAACTAATCGCACAACAAAAGAAGAGATTGAAGCAGCCGATGCTAAAGCTCGCGCTATTTTAAGTGGCGCTGAATCACGTGGTCGCAAATATATTCAAGCTGCTGAATCTGAGGCATCAGACAAGATCGCTGAAGCTGAAGTTGAAGCTGAATCACTTATTGAAAGTAAGAGGCGTGAAGCCTCCGCCCTAGCAACTGCCGCACGCCGTGAGGGTGAGCGCATTGTGAGTGAAGCAACTGTAGAGGTTACTAACTATCGCCAGTGGCTTTCCAGTGTTATCTCTGAGGCAGAGCGCCTATACAAAATTCAGACTCAATCACTTGATGCTGCTGAGTCAGCGATTCACCAATCACGTGCACGTCTTGAGAGCGCATTTACGCGCCTTACTGATCTCCAACGAAGCGTTATTGAAAACCTTAATTCCGATGACACCATCATCAATACTGGCCCTATTCGTGTTGCCAGTCAGCGCACTAAGCCAGCACTGGCTGCTCCTAAGAAAGCGGCAAAGAAGCCTGCCAAGAAAACCGCTAAGAAAGCAGCTGCAAAGAAATCTGCACCGCGTAAGTAACTAGTCATGTCCACTCCCCGCGGTATTCGTTATATCCCTGCCATTGATGGGTTACGTGCTGTAGCAGTTATTGCAGTCATGCTCTATCACTTAGGTTTTTCATGGATACCGGGCGGCTTTCTTGGCGTAGACCTATTCTTTGTAATCTCTGGCTATGTAATCACACGCTTGCTTCTAGATTCAATCCAGCGCAGTGGTGGTTTAGATTTGCGTGCATTCTATAAAGCCCGAATCCGCAGATTATTTCCACCGCTTGTCTTCATGATCTTTGTGACAATAATTTATATCAGCATTTGGGCACCAGAAACTATGCGTCGCTTTGTTAGCGATAGTCCATTTGCACTCTTTGGTGGAATGAACTGGTGGTTAGTTTTTAGACAGACTGACTATTTCGACACTATTTCTCGGCCACCCTTGCTACAGCACACTTGGTCACTAGGAGTTGAAGCTCAGTTCTATCTAATCTGGCCACTCATTTTGCTTCTCGTTCTGCGCCAATTCGGAAAAGCCAAAATACCTGGTGCTGCTTTATTTATTGCTGCAATCTCAGGTATTGCATTACTACTAGTCTCATATGAGGTTGATGCAGCAAATGCCTCACAAGTAAGCCATGTTTACTTCGGCACAGATACTCACAGCATTGGATTATTTCTAGGAGCCGCACTTGCCGTGAGTTGGGTTCCTCAGAATCTTCAAGAGCAAGTCAATAGACGAGCACAAGATTTTATTGATGGTATTGGCGTAATCGGATTTGTTGGATTACTGGGAACCTTTTTCTTAATTAATGAAAGCGATCCCACTCTTTATAAATTAGCTTTTCCACTAGCTGGTCTCTTTGGTTGCGCAATCCTGACTAGCATCGTTCACCCAGCTTCACGATTTGCACCAATGCTTAGCAGCAAGGTTGCCGTGTGGATTGGTGAGCGCTCGTATGCAATTTACTTGTGGCACTGGGTTGTATTCCAAGTAACGCGTCCTGCGGTAGATCTTGAGGGATCACCATGGGCTCTATATGCCTTACGTATCTTGGTTGTGTTTGCTCTGGCTGACATCTCACTGCGTTTAGTCGAGCTCCCTGTTCGAAGTGGATTAGTTGAATATTGGTTTAAAGGAATGAAGTACCGCACTAAGAATGTTCAGCGACGACAAAAGAGCACAGTTGTTGCTTCAATTCTTCTCTTGATTTTAGGCACCTCATACATCAGCGCTAATGCCATTTCACAAAGTGACAAAGAAATGGCAATTATCAAGCAACAACTTGAACAACCAATTCAACCAAGTGAGCCAACTGCAACCCAAGAAGGTGGTTTATGGGTTACTGGTGATTCTGTGATTTTGGGAATCCGCTATGAGTTAGATGCTCGAAGTAATATTGCAATTATCAATGCCCGTGTTGGCCGTCAAGCAACTGAACTCATTGAAGTTATGCGAGCTGACAAAGCTAATGCGGCAGACTCAACGGTTATCTTTAATATCGGAAATAACAACAAATTAACTTCTGATCAAGTTTTAGCTGTTTTTGAAGAAGTGAAGAACCAGCCAAAAATTATCGTTGTGAACACCGCAGTGCCTAGGGGTTGGCGTGATGAAAACAATGCCTTGATTGCCCAATACGCCGCTTTGTATGGAGCAACCGTTATCGATTGGGCTTCAATCTCAGCTGGTCATCCTGAATATTTTGCACCCGATGGCGTGCATTTGGTTCCAGCTGGTGTTCGTGCCTACGTTGATGCAATCACTGCAACACTATAAGAAATTAACTTTAGGGAAATAAAAAACCCCCGCCGTTAAGCGAGGGTCTTTTAGTAATTACTTTTTAGTTGAACTCACCTGGAATTCCAAAGACTGTGGCAGGTGCTGTTTGTCCATCTGAGTAAACAGAAGACACACGGAACTGAGTCCATCCAGCATCACCGCTCTTTGTTACAGCTTGAGTGAGTTGATCTGCTGGAACAGTTGCGATTGTTGTCCAATCACCAGTTCCATTTGCACGGATCTCAACGTTATAGCCAGTTAAACCTTCTGTGGCCATAGGTGCTACCCAGCGAAGATTTAAGCCATCTGCGCTCTTAAGTGCAACAAACTTTGATGGAGCTTCAATAGTTCCAACAGCAGCTGTTGTCTCTTCTGGTGAAGCTGACTCTGATGCTTCAGCAGATTGCGACATTGAAGGTGCAGGAGCTGCGCCATCATCACTGTCTGTACTTGATTGAGACCAAACAACCATCGCTAACAAAGCAATTCCTACTACGACAGCAAACACAACGCGTCCTGAAGCACCTTGCTTAGGTGCAGCATTTGGCTTGGAAGGAGCTACAGCTTTAACTGGTGCAACTGGTGCAGCAGTAACTGGGCGAGAAGAAGTCACAGTGACTCTTGGCGCGGCAGCTTTCTTTGCGCTCTTCTTTACTGGGCGCTTTGCAGCGCTCTTCTTCTTGGCAACCTTCTTTGCAGCAGCTTTCTTTGCTGGTGCTTTCTTCGCAGTTTTCTTAGCAACGCTCTTTTTCACTGCGCGCTTTGCGGTTGTCTTCTTCTTAGCAACAGATTTTTTTGCTACAGCTTTTCTAGCAGGTGCCTTTTTAGCGACCTTCTTCTTTGCTGCGCTCTTCTTCTTTACGGCCACGAGTACTCCTTGGATAGTGGTGCGCACGTCAAAAACGTGCGTCTATAGGACAAGGCTACCCCAGGCTCCGCAGCATTTGTATGACATGAGGCGCAATTAGGCGCAAAGCTTTTCCGCGATGACTGATGGCATCCTTTTCTTGGGGGCTCATTTGTGCGCTGGAAATACTCATTCCGAGGGGTTGGAAAATAGGGTCATACCCAAAGCCTTCCTGGCCAACTGCTGCATGCAAGATGTGGCCATGGAAAAGACCCTCTTCAACATGGCTGCGACCATCGGGCATCGCTAACGCTGCAACGCAAGTGAAATGTGCCGTGCGTTTGTCATCACCAACATCTTTTAATTCCAGCAGAAGCTTCTCTAGGTTGGCTTGATCATTTCCATGAGTTCCAGCCCATCTAGCTGAATAGATTCCCGGATCTCCATTGAGGAAATCAACGCATAATCCTGAATCATCTGAAATTGCTGGCAAACCTGTTGCGCTAGCTGTGTATCTAGCTTTCAGTAAAGCATTTTCTTCAAAAGTAGCTCCAGTCTCTTCCACATCAACTAAGTCTGCAAATTCATCAACGCCCACCAAATTGATTTCACCTGGTGCTAGGGAATCTAGAATTCTGCGGAACTCAACTAACTTTCCTTTATTACGCGTGGCAAGAACTAATTTTTGTTGCACTATTTTGAGAGAACTTCTTTTTGTAGTTTGGTCAATGTTGCACAACCTTCAACCGCTAAATCTAGAAGTTGGTCAAGTAATGCACGATCAAATGGGGCGCCTTCTGCAGTTCCTTGCACCTCAATAAATCGTCCATCTCCTGCAACGACAACATTCATATCTGTTCCAGCGCACACATCTTCTTCATAGCAAAGATCTAACATTGGCACGCCATCAATAATTCCAACACTTACTGCTGCAACTGAATCACTCAATGGATTTGCCGTTGCCTTGATGTGGCCTTGTGCCTTAGCCCAGGAAATTGCATCTGCAAGTGCAACGTAGGCACCTGTTATTGCTGCGGTGCGGGTGCCACCATCTGCTTGTAATACATCACAGTCGATAACGATTGTGTTTTCACCCAGTTCTTTCATATTCACAATTGCACGAAGTGAGCGCCCTACTAGACGTGAAATCTCTTGCGTGCGACCACCTAGCTTGCCTTTAACACTTTCGCGATCAGAGCGTGTGTGAGTAGCACGTGGCAACATCGCATATTCAGAAGTAACCCATCCATTTCCAGAATCCTTTAACCAACGTGGAACTCCTGGAGAAAAAGATGCAACACATAGAACACGGGTCTTGCCGAACTCAACTAGAACAGAACCCTCGGCATGGTCAAGCCATCCACGCGTGAACTTAATTTCTCGCAGGTCATTAACTTCTCGTCCATCATTGCGTGCCATGTGTTGCTCCTATGTTTTTATAGATCTTGGTGTTCGACGCGGGTTACTTCTGGACCTAGAAAACGTCGAGCTAAGCTTTCAAAAGCTTTGGCATCGCCAGTTGCTAAGAATTTGTGTGTTGGAGAACCACCACGTGCATCACGAAGTAGATTTTTCTCAACTAAGGTGCGATAGAGATCTTTTGCTGTTTCTTCAGCACTTGATACAAGTGTGACACCTTCACCCATAACATAAGAGATAACTCCCGTTAATAGCGGATAGTGGGTGCAGCCCAAAACCAAAGTATCTACTTTTGCTTCCATAACTGGAGCCAAATAATCTCGAGCGATTTTAGTAATTTCAGCTCCCGAAGTTTCTCCACGTTCAACAAATTCAACAAAAAGTGGGCAGGCTATTGATGTAATTTGTAGTTGAGGAGCGGCTGCAAAAGCATCTAAGTAGGCTTTGGAATCAATAGTGGCGCGAGTGCCAATTACTCCAATATGCCCAGTTCTTGTTGCAGCAACTGCGCGTCTTACCGCAGGTTGAATCACCTCAATAACTGGCACCTTGTATCGCTCACGTGCATCACGAAGCATTGCAGCACTTGCTGTGTTGCAAGCAATAACTAGCGCTTTAACACCTTGCTCCACTAAGAAATCTAAAGTTTCTAATGCAAACTCACGCACTTCAGCTAATGGCCGCGGACCATACGGGCCACGTGCGGTATCGCCGATATAGATTGTTGATTCATTAGGAAGTTGATCCAGAATTGCTCTGCCAACGGTAAGCCCACCTACTCCTGAATCGAAGATTCCAATGGGTGCATTACTCACAGGCCAAGCCTACCCTGAGCGTGATGTGAAAACTAAATAGCTTCATCCATAAGCGCAACAATCAAGGATTCTTGCAGCCAACCTAACCAACTATAAACAGCATAAACCCCACGCATTGGATCATCCGGGGCTAAAAGTTCTAACTCTTCATGACTGGTTTGTTCAACTTTTAAACGAACGCCGAGTGCCAAACGAATATCGTTCATGGCGCCCAACCAATCGTTAGCACCATCATGGTCCACTTCAATAATTCCATCTACGGCACTTTTTAATGTAATTCGCATCGACATTGAATGTCCATACTTTTTTGCTCTTAAAGTAGATTCGGTGTATCGGCGAAATTCTGCAGCATCAACTTGATCTGCATATGCGTTAGGCAAAAGTCGCAGCAGTACTTCATCTTCTGGCGGTGAATCATGAGTTGTTATTCCAACCATTGCAGCTAATGGGTCATCTACATGGTTGTCTGTGCGCTCACCCAATAGTTCTATAATTTGTTCCACTAGATTGATGAGAACTTCACGCTCAGATTCAGAAAACTCGGCTACAAATGCATTATCTCCATGGCGATGAAATCCATGTTGTTCATCTAAATCGCGATCGCTCATATTGCTTGATCACCACGTTGCAATGTTGCCCAAAGTCCGAACTCATGCAAACGAGCGACATCATGTTCCATTTCTTCACGACTACCCGTTGAAACGACTGCTTTGCCCTCAGTATGAACTTTCATCATAAGCTCATGAGCTTTTTCACGAGAATATCCAAAGAGTTCCATCAACACATATGTCACATACGTCATCAGATTAACTGGGTCATCCCAAACAATTGTTATCCAGGGTTTCTCACTACTAAAAATCTCCTTAATTGCTTCTTCAATTTTGTCATCAACTTTAACCATGGTTAGCGAACCACCACTGTAAATTCTGGAGTTAGAACCTGTTCATCCTTGGTAGTAATTTGGACTCGCAATTTCGTAACTCCTTTCTTCGCCTCGATGATACTAATTTGAAATTCACCATTAGTTCCAGTGGTTGTAGCAGTACCTATATTTTGCCACTTACCTGAAACAAATTTCTGAAGTAGAACTACTTGCCCCGCCAAAACTGGCACTAACGTTCCCTTAACAGTTAAATCCTTACCTGACTTTACTGTGGTTGGTCGATCTAGAACTATGCGCGAGAGAAGGACAACCTTTGCTTCATTACTCAATGACTCTGCGCGCTCCCAAGTTCCCTGAGTAGTGAACCTGAAGGATGCACTAGCCCCAATAGTTACAGGAACACTTACTGTTCCATCCAATGCGCTAGTCAGTTCGGCGATTGGAGTCCATGAATTTTCATTCATTCGTTTAATTTCAAGACTTATTGGTACTCCTGCAACAGGTGATTTATCTTTAAGAGTCAGAGCGCCTCGCACAGTGAATACTCCCCCATAGAAAGCGCCTTTACTATTTACTTGTTCAACAGTTAGTGTGCTTAAAACTGTGTCAGGAGCAATCGCGAGTGCAACATTTCGCATTGCTGTTGTTGCTGCTAAATCTTCCATTCCAAGGGTCCAAAGTGCTGCGCCACCTAAGCGGTATTTAGCTACAAGGTTCATGCGTTCTAGGTAACTACGATCGTTTTGATACCAAACAGTTCGGTTCACTGTGCAGGCAGTCGCTGCGCCTTTAGCGGTTAAACCATTAAACGTTTGCTGGTATGAGTATGTTGCCTCGCTGCTTTTCACATCAAAAGTTGGAACTGCTTTATCAATCACTGCTTTTGCAGCAGCATAATTCATTCTAAATGTTGCAGCTTTTGCTCCGGCTTTTAATCCTGGTGGAGCGGTGACAGGGCATGTTCCAGTGACACCTGTTATCCAATCTCGACCATAACCAGGAAGACCGATAAAAACTTTTGATGCCGGCATAATTGAAATCGCATACCGAAGTGTTTTTTCAGTCCAGCTAATTGGACCAATAGGACCTGGCTTAGCTACTGAATAGTCATAGGTCATAATTCGTAAGCGATCAATACTTGAAGCAATCTCTGCCCATGAATATACGTAGTAACCCTTTTGTTTTTCGGCTGGGTTAAACGCATATGGAGCAGAAACCGAAAGCAACTTCTGTTGGGCACGCAAAGCAACACTGAGTTCCTTTACAAATAGAACCCAGTTAGGTGCTGTTTTAGGCCATGTTGTGTTTCCATCAACAAAAGCGAAACCTTCAAAATCTAAGTCGATTCCATCAAATGAATACTTGTTCACAAGATCTACTATTGTTTTTACGATAGTCGTCCGTACTTCAGGCTTAGCTAAATAGCCAGATAAGACTAATTTATCTGTGCCATCAGTAATAGTTGGAATTAATTTCAAACCACTTTTGCGCATCAAACAGATTGTGTTGGCAATTGGCCACGAGGGGTTTGCTGTTGCATAGTCATCTCTGATCACGGTAGGACTTTTTAAGGTATACCAAAAAGGCATTACTTCTTTCATTAAATCTTTATTTGTAAACAAATATGAAGAATTAAGAAGTGCTATGTCTTCAGGTGAATATTCATTTGTTTCACAAGTGACGGGTGAATTCGCAGCTGGTGTTGGAAGTGTTGGTAGTTTTTTAATAAAGGGCATAACAGTTTTTACGGAGTAATACGGAATCCATCCAGAAACTATTTTGCGAGGTTGATTATCCGCTGCGATTGCATGTGGAGCTAATGAAATGATCATTAGTAAAGCAAGAGCAATATA
>JBEATO010000048.1:0-5481 GCA_041161945.1 Actinomycetota bacterium | reverse complement strand
AGAAGCCAATGACAAGTGATCGTTTCGCATCCGCCCATGAAATGGTGCGCGAATACGCCGAACTTGAAGCCAAGATGGCTGATCCTTCTATCCATGAAGATCAAAACAATGCCCGCAAATTGGGTCGTCGTTATGCTCAACTTGGTCCAGTTGTTGCAGGTTTTAAAGCCTGGAAATCTGCAGAAGATGATTTAGTGGCAGGTAAAGAGTTAGCAGCAGTTGATGCTGATTTTGCATCTGAGATTCCAGCGTTAGAGGCAACATGTGCCCAAGCTGCTGAGAAGTTAGAAGAGCTGCTATTGCCTCGTGATCCCAATGATGATCGTGATGTTATTTTGGAAGTCAAAGCAGGAGCAGGTGGAGATGAATCAGCAATCTTTGCTGGTGATTTACTGCGCATGTATATGCGTTATGCAGAAAAGCACAACTGGAAAGTTGAAGTTATTGATGCCACTGAAAGTGAAATGGGTGGCTATAAAGATATTTCAGTTGCAGTTAAATCAAAGGGGACTGCAGCACCTGGAGAATCTCCTTATGCACGTTTAAAGTTTGAGGGAGGTGTGCACCGCGTGCAGCGCGTGCCAGAGACTGAAAGCGCTGGACGTATTCACACTTCTGCTGCCGGTGTCTTGATTTTGCCTGAGGCTGAAGAAGTAGATGTTGAGCTGAATATGAATGATGTGCGCGTAGATGTTTATCGCTCATCAGGTCCTGGCGGACAGTCAGTGAATACAACGGATTCTGCAGTGCGTTTAACCCACGTTCCAACAGGCATTGTGGTTTCTTGCCAGAATGAAAAGAGCCAGCTACAAAATAAAGAGTCTGCGCTGCGTATTTTGCGTGCTCGTCTATTAGCCGATGCCCAGGAAAAGGCTGAAGCTGCCGCATCTGCAGAGCGCAAGAGCCAAGTGCGCACAGTGGATCGCTCAGAGCGCATTCGCACATATAACTACCCAGAAAACCGCATCAGTGATCACCGCGTGAACTACAAGGCAAATAATCTTGATGCCGTTATGAATGGCGATCTCGATGACATGATTCAGGCGCTACTGGATGCAGATAAAGCTGCACGTTTGGCGAGCACGAACTAAGCACATGGAGATCAAAACTCTGCTTCGTGTTGCTAAAGCACAGTTAGCAGAATCTGGAATCAGTGAAGTGGATGCTGAGCATCTACTAGCTCATGTTCTTGGTTTATCTCGCATGGATCTACATAATCCGGTTTTAGTTGAATCAACTCTTGCAACCATTGGTGATACCAACGTCATCGAAGAGCAGTTCTTTAATTTTCTTGATCGCAGAATCAACCATGAACCCCTGCAGTATTTAACTGGTGTTGCACCCTTTCGCTACCTCGAGATTGAAGTGGGTCCAGGAGTTTTAGTTCCCCGCCCTGAATCTGAACTATTGGTGGAAGCAGTCTTACAACACATTACTAACTTGCCAGCCCCAGTTAGCGTTATAGATTTAGGTGCAGGCTCTGGTGCACTTTCTTTGGCCATTGCAACTGAAGCACCAACTGCGCGAGTGATTGCAGTTGAAAAATCACCAGAGGCGCTGGTGTGGCTGAAGAAAAACGTCTCAGTTATTGCTGAAAACGTTCGAGTCGTTGAAGGCGATGTCGCAGATGTGTTGCCAGGGGTTAAGTGCGATGTTGTCATTGCTAACCCGCCATATATTCCAGATTCGCAAACCTTGCCACGAGATGTTGCCGGCTTTGAGCCACATATCGCCCTCTTTGGTGGGCCAACTGGCATGGAACTTCCACGGATTTTTATCCAAGCCGCGGCCAGATTGTTAAAGCCCGCAGGAGTACTGGTCATTGAACATACAGAAGAGCAAGCAATTGCAATTGCGGGGGAGTTAGCCGTAGATTTCGAAGATATTGCACTCCATGATGACCTCGTAGGTCGTCCCCGTTGGACTAGTGCGGTGAGGAGGTAATCATGGGTAAAGAAGTAGATCTTAAAAAAGGCGAACTCAGCCGTCACGTTAACAAAGCGTTAAAGGCGATCTCTGATGGTTACATCATCGCAATTCCACTAGAACATAGTTATGCATTTGCCTGTGATGCTTTCAAGCATGACTCAGTTCGTGCAATGAATGTTTTGCATGGATCACCTTTATTTACTTCGGCGCAGGTTCTTGTAGGAAGTGCAAAGACTGCTCAAGGCGTTGTCCGTGAAATCACTCCAGAGATTTCTGCCTTGATGAAGAAGTTTTGGCCAGGCCTGCTCTCGTTAAATCTCAAACCACAGTTAGGTTTGAGTTGGGATCTCGGAGATGCCAACCAACTTGATCGAATCAGTATCAGAGTTCCAAAGAGTAAATTTGCTAAAGCGCTACTTGCAAAGAGTGGGCCATTGGCTGTTACAAGTGGTTCAAGAATAGGAATGCCTGCACCAAAAGAGCTCAGCGATATTTTTGTTCTGCACTCTGATCTTGCCTTCCAGTTCAACAGCGGAAAACTGCGCCAAGGGGCATCAACAACGGTTGTAGAAGCCGATACTGAAGGTGTCCGAGTGTTGCGCGAAGGAGCCATTTCGCTGGCTGAGATACAGGCAATATCACCGAGCGCGCGCCTTATTTAGGCTCTCACGATAAGGTTGGGGCTATGTCTACTTACTATGGCCCAGATTTCGACGCATTAAGCAAGCAAGATCCAGAGATTGCTGCAGTTTTGCTCTCTGAAATGACACGTCAGCAAAAGAACTTGCAGTTAATTGCTTCGGAGAACTTCACATCACGTGCAGTGCTGGCAGCCATAGGCTCAACACTTTCTAATAAATACGCCGAAGGTTACCCAGGCAAGCGTTACTACGGCGGTTGTGAAGAAGTTGATAAAGCTGAGAACTTAGCAATTGAGCGCGCTAAATCTCTTTTTGGTGCTGACCATGCAAATGTTCAACCACACTCCGGTGCAAGTGCCAACATCGCCGTTTATCAAGCATTTACTAAGCCAGGAGATACCGTCATGGCGATGTCTTTGGCACATGGTGGTCACTTAACTCATGGATCTCCAGTTAATTTTTCAGGCAAATGGTTCAACATTGAGTCATATGGCGTGCGCAGCGATAACGAATTAATTGATTATGACGAACTGCGCGATAAGGCAATTGCAACAAAGCCAAAGATGATTTGTTCAGGTGCAACTGCCTACCCATCACTAGTTGATTTCGAGAAGATCCGAGCAATCTGTGATGAAGTAGGAGCGATTATGTGGGTAGATGCTGCTCACTTCATTGGTCTAGTGGCAGGAAAAGCTATTCCGTCCCCAGTTCCTTATGCTGATGTTGTTTCTTTCACAACACACAAAGTTTTGCGTGGACCACGCGGTGGAATGATTTTGACTAAAGCAGAGCACGCAGCTGCAATTGATAAATCTGTTTTCCCAGGAATGCAGGGTGGACCAATCATGTCTATGGTGGCAGGTAAAGCTGTTGCCTTGGCTGAGTGTGCAACTCCTGCCTATCAAAAGTATGCCAAGGATGTAATTGTTAATGCCCAGGCTTTAGCTAAAGCCCTTGAAGCAGAAGGAATGCGAGCAGTATCAGGTGGTACTCAAACTCACTTAGCCCTGATGGATATTCGAAGCACAGGCGTAACTGGAAAAGTTGCTGATGAGCGTTGCGGAGCAGCTGGAATTGTCATGAATAAGAACTCAATTCCAAATGATCCAGAAAAGCCAGGAATTACAAGCGGTATTCGTGTTGGCACACCATCAACAACTACCCAAGGAATGGGCGTTGAAGAGATGAAGCAGATTGCAACTTTGATTGCACGGGCAATTGCAACTGATGATGCCTCAGCACATGCTGCGATTAAGAGTGAAGTTCATGCTCTGACATCACGCTTTCCTATCTACCAGGCTTAAGCAGCCTTCATGCGCGAGTATTTAGTAACGCTGCTGATATCAGCAGCGTTGTGCTATCTGATTACTCCGCTTGTTCGCACCCAAGCAATTCGTTTTGGGGCTGTAGCTGGAATTCGTGGAAGAGATATTCACACAACCCCCACTGCACGCTGGGGCGGGGTTGCGATGTGGCTGGCAATGGCAATCACCTTCATGATTGTTAATCACTTACCGCTGGTCGGTAAGTCTTTTGGTCATGAAGCCCAAGGTATTTTTCTAGCTTCAACTGCCATAGTTCTATTAGGAATGGCCGATGATCGCTTTCAACTAGATGCGCTCACAAAGTTAACTGGGCAAGTCTTTGCTGCAGGTATTTTGTTGATGTATGGAATTCAGATTCTGTGGCTACCAATTAACGGTGTAATAACTTTGCCTCCAAGTATTGGCCAGTTAGTCACAGTTCTTATTGTTTTAGTCATTATCAATGCCGTGAACTTTATTGATGGCATGGATGGGCTAGCTGCAGGCATTGTTGCAATCTCTGGAATCGCCTTCTTTGCCTTTGCCTATCTTTTAGCTGTTGATTACGGCTTTAGTCGCGCAGGTGCACCATCGCTGACAACTGCTGTATTAGTAGGGCTGTGTATTGGTTTCTTGCCACATAATGCCCACCCAGCAAGAATCTTTATGGGGGATAGCGGATCGATGTTGCTTGGCTTGTTACTAGCATCTGCTGCAATTACTTTAACTGGCCAAGTTGATCCCAACGCAATCTCAGCTGAATCACGGGGACCAACATTGCTTCCCCTTCTACTTCCTTTTGCTGTTCTTGCAATTCCACTGGTTGATTTGTTGCTAGCAGTTGCACGTCGCGTTAAAGCAGGTAAATCTCCTTTTGCACCTGATAACGAACACTTGCATCACCGTTTACTTAGTGCGGGCAATTCTCAACTTAAGACAGCATTCATTTTGTATATGTGGACTGCAACGATTGCATTTCCTGTCACTGTACTTGCTTTTGAACCATGGTGGGTTGCGCTAATCACTGCCGTAGTTTTGGTTGCAATAACACTTTTGGTTTCCAAGAAGAGTAAAAAGGTTTCAGCGTGAGTAGTAACGAATCAAAGCTGCTGCGCGCTGCCTTCATTCCCACTTTCTTAACGAGTGGGTTTGCTATCTTGATTTCAACTTTTGTTAAAGGTTTCCCAGGTTTTCTTGGCGCAGTCCTTGCACAATTTGTAGTCATTATCTTTTTTATCATCCATATTGCAGTTTCAAGAATGACAAGAAACCTTGACCCGATATCAACTATGGCGATGGCCCTGTTTTCTTACTTTGCTAAGTTATTTGCCTTGGGTCTTTTGCTCTGGGCAATTGCCAAATACACAGATCGCTCAACAATTGATCGAATCACCTTTGGAATCACCGCCGTTGCGCTCACGGTGGCCTGGTTGTGGGGCGAGATTGCTAGTTTCATGAAATTGCGCCTACATTTGCCTCTCCCAGGATCGAAGGAGTAGCTCATGTCACGTGGCGAAGAAAATGCAATGTGGTCGATCTTTGGCTACCTACTTTCAGGTCTACTTTTTTGGGGCGGCATCGGTTATGGCCTCGATAAGTGGTTAGGC
>JBEATO010000016.1:0-17688 GCA_041161945.1 Actinomycetota bacterium | reverse complement strand
TTAGTTCTTACAGGCATCCTCAGTGCCAGGACTGCAGGCTCAAAGCTCTTGGTGCCAACCCTTCGCGTGATCATCGGGGGATGCCTAGGCATGCTCATCACTGCAGCAATAGGAAAGATTGCCCATATCTCTGGGATTTAACCGCTGTAGCAAATAACTCATTTGTTGCTACCCTTTACCAGCACCACAGGGCCAAGGTTGTCCCGCACATCATTTTCGACAACAGGAGCTCTGACGCCGTGGCTTTGCCTTCCAATTACCCGCATGCACAAGGTCTCTATGACCCTGCGCAAGAACATGATGCCTGCGGTGTGGCAATGGTGGCAACGCTAAATAAATTAGCAACACATGAAATTGTGGAAAAAGCACTCACTGCACTTCGTAACTTAGAACATCGTGGTGCCTCTGGCGCAGAACCAGATAGTGGTGATGGTGCAGGAATCCTTATTCGTATTCCAGATAAGTTTTATCAAGAAGTAACCACTTTTGATTTACCAGCAGTTGGCTCCTATGCATCTGGTATTGCATTTGTTGAGCAGGGTGTTGATGTTAAAGCTGCGATAGAAAAGATTGCGCAAGAAGAGGGCTTGAAGGTTTTAGGTTGGCGCGAGCTACCAATTAACTCGAAATCATTGGGCAAAACTGCACTGTCAGTGATGCCGAATTTTCAACAGATATTTGTATCAGGCTTAAAAGGCGAATCCGGCTTAGTTTTAGATCGCATGGCTTTTTGTTTGCGCAAGCGAGCTGAGCATGGTTTGAAAGTTTATTTTCCTTCTCTCTCCTCACAAACAATTGTTTACAAGGGCATGCTTACAACTGGACAGTTAGAAGAGTTTTTCCCCGATCTCTCCGATGAGCGAGTTATTTCGCCACTTGCTCTCGTGCACTCACGTTTTTCAACAAATACTTTTCCATCGTGGCCTCTAGCCCACCCATATCGCTTCATTGCTCACAACGGTGAAATTAATACTGTTAAGGGAAACCGAAACTGGATGCGAGCACGTGAGTCATTACTTGAAAGTGATTTGATTCCCGGAGATCTTAAGCGTTTGTTCCCAATCGTTGAAATGTCAGGTAGTGACTCTGCTTCCTTTGATGAAGTACTAGAGCTGCTCTATTTAGGTGGTCGCTCTTTGCCACATGCAGTATTGATGATGATTCCTGAAGCGTGGGAAAATCATGAAACGATGCCGCAGAATCGTCGAGATTTCTATGCATTCCATGCCTCACTGATGGAGCCATGGGATGGACCTGCATGTGTGACTTTTACCGATGGACATCAAGTTGGAGCAGTTCTTGATCGAAATGGCTTACGTCCATCACGTTTTTGGGTGACTAATGATGGTCTAGTTGTTCTTGCCTCTGAAGTTGGTGTGCTTGATATTCCTGCAGAAAACATTGCACGCAAGGGTCGTTTGCAGCCAGGCAAGATGTTCTTAGTTGATATTGAAGCTGGACGAATTATTGAAGATGCTGAGATTAAAGATCAGTTAGCGGACTCTTCTCCATATGGAGATTGGATCGGCGCGGGAATGGTCAAGTTAAGTGATCTTCCTTCTCGCGAACACATTATTTATCCGCACTCATCTGTTCTACGTCGCCAGCGTGCATTTGGTTATACCGAAGAAGAAGTTCGCATTCTTATTACGCCGATGGCAAGGAATGGATTAGAAGCACTGGGTTCAATGGGAACAGATACTCCTATTGCCGCACTCTCTGATAAGCCACGATTAATATTTGATTATTTCTCTCAACTCTTCGCACAGGTTACCAATCCGCCTCTAGATGCAATTCGCGAAGAGTTAGTCACAAGCCTTGGAACGTCTATGGGTCCAGAACATAATTTATTGGATCCAGGCCCTAATAGCTGTCGCCAAATCTCTTTGGCATTTCCAGTTATCGATAATGATGAGTTAGCAAAGATTATTCACGTTAACGCTGATGGTGATTACCCAGGATTAGCAACACATGTGATTCGTGGCTTGTTCTTTGTTGCAGATGGTGGTGATTCACTTCGTGAGCGTTTGGAAGAGATTAAAGCTGAAGTTTCGCAAGCCATCACTGATGGTGCACATATCATCGTTCTATCTGATCGTGATGCAGATGCTGAAGAAGCACCGATCCCATCTCTTCTATTAACCTCTGCTGTTCACCACCACTTGATTCGTGAAAAAACACGCACCAAGGTTGGGCTAGTTGTTGAAGCCGGTGATGTGAGAGAAGTTCACCACGTTGCACTTTTGATTGGTTACGGCGCAGCTGCTGTCAATCCATATTTAGCGATGGAAACAGCAGAAGATTTAGTTCTGCAAGGAGTAATTACAGGAATTACACCTGAAAAAGCTGTTCGTAACTTAATTAAATCTTTGGGTAAAGGTGTTCTAAAAGTAATGTCCAAGATGGGCATCAGCACCATTGCTTCTTACACCGGAGCACAAGTATTTGAAGCCATTGGCTTGAGCCAAGAGTTAGTAGATGAATATTTTGTTGGCACTACTTCTCGCTTAGGCGGAGTAAATCTAGATGTCATTGCGCAAGAAACAATTGCACGTCACCACATTGCTTATCCACCAGGGGGAGCTATCCCTGGCACTAAGCGTTTGCCAATTGGTGGGGAATACCAGTGGCGCCGTGAAGGTGAGCCACATCTATTTGATCCAGAGACTGTATTCACCTTGCAGCACTCCACTCGCAATAAGCGCTATGACGTCTTCAAGCGTTATACCGATCGCGTAAACGATCAGAGCACTCGCTTAATGACTTTGCGAGGATTGTTTGGTTTCAATGAAGGCGTGCGTCCTGCCATCTCAATTGATGAAGTTGAGTCAGCCTCAGAGATTATTAAACGTTTTTCAACCGGTGCGATGTCGTATGGCTCGATTTCTCAAGAAGCTCATGAAACCTTAGCCATTGCGATGAACCGCTTAGGTGGTAAGTCAAACACAGGTGAAGGTGGCGAAGATCCAGAGCGCTACATAAAGATGGCTAGTGGAGATTCAAAGCGCTCAGCAATTAAGCAGGTTGCATCTGGCCGCTTTGGTGTTACTAGTGATTACTTGGTTAATTCAGATGATATTCAAATTAAAATTGCACAAGGTGCAAAGCCTGGTGAAGGTGGACAACTTCCAGGTAACAAGGTGTATCCATGGGTAGCAAAGGTTCGTTATTCAACACCTGGTGTTGGTCTCATTTCACCACCCCCACACCATGACATCTATTCAATTGAAGATCTTGCGCAGTTAATCCATGATTTAAAGAATGCCAATAAGAATGCCCGTATTCACGTCAAGCTTGTGGCAGAAGTAGGTGTTGGAACCGTTGCAGCAGGTGTGAGTAAGGCACACGCCGACGTTGTTCTAATCTCTGGCCATGATGGTGGAACTGGTGCATCGCCTCTTACATCACTCAAGCATGCTGGTGCTCCATGGGAGCTTGGCTTAGCTGAAACTCAGCAGACGTTGTTGCTTAACAATTTGCGTGATCGCATTGTTGTTCAAACCGATGGTCAGCTAAAGACTGGTCGCGATGTTGTCATTGCAGCACTTCTTGGCGCAGAAGAGTTTGGCTTTGCCACCGCACCGCTCGTAGTTTCTGGTTGCATCATGATGCGTGTGTGTCATTTGGACACATGTCCAGTCGGTGTTGCAACCCAAAACCCAGAGTTGCGCAAGCGCTTTAGCGGCAAGCCTGAATTTGTTGAAACATTCTTTGAATATATTGCCGAAGAAGTGCGAGAGATTTTGGCCAGCCTTGGCTTTAAGACTTTGCTTGAAGCAGTTGGACATGTTGAGTATCTAGATACAAAGCGCGCAGTTGATCATTGGAAGGCAAGTGGACTTGATCTATCGCCCTTGCTCACACGCCCAGATGTCACCAGCCCACTTCACAACACCTCAGCGCAGGATCATGGTCTTGCTGCTGCGCTAGATAATCAGCTTATTGCACTCTCTGAGGCAGCACTAAAGAATAAAGAATTAGTACGCATTGATCTTCCTGTTCGAAACGTTAATAGAACAGTTGGAACGATGTTGGGCGCTGAAATCACACGCAAGCACGGGGGAGCAGGATTGCCCGATGACACTATCGATGTGACTCTGCATGGATCCGCTGGACAATCACTCGGTGCTTTTATTCCGCGCGGCTTAACTATTCGCCTTTATGGTGATTCCAATGACTATGTGGGTAAGGGTATTTCAGGTGGTCGCATCATTGTTCGACCAGATGAGAAATCAACTTTCAACTCAAATGAAAATGTGATTGCTGGAAATGTTATTGGTTACGGCGCAACATCTGGCCAGATAATGATCCGTGGAGTTGTTGGTGAGCGCTTCTGTGTTAGAAACTCAGGAGCAACAGCAATTGTTGAAGGTATTGGTGATCACGGCTGTGAATACATGACTGGTGGAAGCGTTGTTGTTCTTGGGCGCACCGGTCGTAACTTTGCAGCTGGCATGTCTGGCGGTCGCGCTTTCGTTCTAGATCTTGACCCATCAAATGTGAACACAGATATGGTGGATATTCTTGCTGTTCCAGAAGAACAAAAAGAGATTCTTCGTACGTTGATTTCAGATTTTGCCGAAGAAACTGGCTCCGTTGTTGCTAGCGATCTCATCAAAGATTGGGACAGCGCAATTAAGAGAATCTCTCTGGTTATGCCACGTGATTATGCGCGTGTACTAGATGCAATGGCACGTGCAACTCGAGAAGGTTTACCAGTAGATGCATTGGTGATGGAGGTTGCTACAAATGGCTGATCCAAAAGGCTTTATGACAACTGAGCGTGAAACCCCAACACGTCGTCCAGTAGATGTTCGCATTCAAGATTGGCGCGAAGTCTATGAACCACAAAGCTTTGAGCATTTACAAAAGCAAGCGGGCCGCTGCATGGATTGTGGTATTCCTTTTTGTCATTCTGGATGCCCACTCGGAAATCTAATTCCTGAATGGAATGACTTAATTTGGCGCGGAGATAAGACCGAGGCGATTAATCGTCTACACGCCACAAATAACTTTCCTGAGTTCACCGGTCGTCTTTGTCCAGCACCATGTGAGACTGCATGTGTTGTTGCGATCAATCGCGATGCGGTGACAATTAAGCAAGTAGAGCTGCGCACCATTGAAGAAGCCTTCGATAATGGTGAAGTTAAGCCTCTAGCTCCAGATCGTATTTCAGGTAAAACTATTGCGGTTATTGGCTCCGGTCCTGCAGGTTTAGCTGCAGCCCAACAACTTACTCGCGCTGGTCACACCGTGGCTGTCTATGAGAGAGCCGACAAAATTGGTGGCCTTCTTCGCTATGGAATCCCAGAGTTTAAAATGGAAAAACACATCCTGGATCGCCGCTTGGCTCAGATGGAGAAAGAGGGAACACGTTTTCGTGCAGGTGTTGATGTCGGAGTTGAATTAACTGGCGCTGATCTTCGCAAGAAATACGATGCAATTGTTCTTGCAGTAGGAGCTACTAAATGGCGCGACCTACCAATTCCTGGCCGTGAATATAAGGGCATCTACCAAGCAATGGAGTTTTTGCCTTGGGGCAATAAGCAAGCTTTGGGTGAGATCGAAGTTTCACCAATTAACGTTGCAGGAAAGCATGTCGTGATTTTAGGCGGCGGTGACACCGGTGCAGATTGCTTGGGAACATCTATTCGCCAAGGTGCTGCAAGTATTACTCAGCTTGAAATCATGCCTCGTCCAAGTGATGAGCGTCCTGGTTCACAGCCTTGGCCGACGTATCCAATGATTTATCGTGTTTCAAGTGCGCATGAAGAAAACGATAACCGTATGTTCTCAGTAAGCACTGAAGAGTTCTTAGGTGATGCCGATGGCAATCTACGTGCCATCCGTATTGTTGAGACAAAGTTTGAAAATGGAAAGTTTGAACCAGTTCCTGGAACTGCTAAAGAGATTCCTGCAGATTTTGTATTCCTAGCAATGGGTTTCACCGGACCTGAGCAATCTGATCTCATTTCACAGTTAGAAGTTAAGTTAGATGATCGCGGCAATATTGCTCGCAATGCAGATTTTGAAACTAGTGAAGAAGGTATTTTCGTAGCAGGAGATGCAGGGCGCGGACAATCATTAATTGTCTGGGCAATTGCAGAAGGTCGAAGTGCAGCAGCAGCCGTTGATAGATATCTCACTGGGGAGACTCAGCTTCCATCACCGATAGAGCCAACAACCCGTCAACTAATGGTTTAAGGTAGGAATATGCGTAGAGCAAAGATTGTGTGCACGATGGGTCCAGCAGTTGAGTCTCCTGAAAAAGTTAAGGAGCTTATTGACGCTGGAATGAATATGGCACGCTTAAATCTTTCTCATGGTTCATATGAAGAGCACCAAGCGCGTCTAGATTCTGTTCGAAACGCCGCCAAAGCAGCAGGCCGACCAGTTGCCATCCTTGTCGATCTGCAAGGTCCAAAGATTCGCCTTGCTCGCTTTAAAGCTGGACCACATGATTTAGCACGCGGGGACATCTTCACAATCACAGTCGATGATGTTGAGGGAACTAAAGAGCGCGTTGGAACTACCTATAAAGGTTTGCCTGGAGATTGCAAAGCAGGAGATCGCATTCTTATCGATGATGGAAAAGTAACTGTTGAAGTAGTTGAAGTTAAGGGAAATGACGTAATCACTAAAGTTATTGAACCTGGTGCGGTGAGTAACAACAAGGGCATTAACTTGCCTGGTGTTGCAGTCTCTGTTCCTGCCTTATCTGAAAAAGATATTGATGACCTTCGTTGGGGCTTGCGAGCGGGAGCTGATTTCATCGCACTCTCATTTGTTAGAAGCGCTGCAGATATTAAAGATGTCCATAAGATTATGGATGAAGAAGGTATTCGCGTTCCAGTTATCGCAAAGATTGAAAAGCCACAGGCAGTTGAAAACCTCGTTGAAATCGTTGATGCATTTGATGGCATCATGGTTGCTCGTGGTGATCTTGGCGTGGAGCTTCCAATTGAGGATGTGCCATTGGTACAAAAGCAGTGCGTTGAGTTAGCTCGAGATATGGCAAAGCCAGTAATTGTTGCGACTCAAATGCTTGATTCCATGATTACAAATTCACGCCCAACTCGCGCAGAAGCAACAGATTGCGCAAACGCAGTTCTAGATGGCGCAGATGCTCTGATGCTCTCAGGAGAGACGAGTGTTGGAGAGTTTGCAATTGAGGCCGTTCAAACAATGGCTCGCATTATTCAAAAGACTGAAGAAGGCGGGCTAGATCGTATTCGCCCAATAAAGACAGCCCCACGTACTAAAGGCGGGGCAATAACAAAGGCAGCAACTGAAGTTGGCGCCATTGTTGATGCAAAGTATTTAGTGGCATTTACGCAAAGTGGAGATTCAGCACGTCGTATGTCTCGTTTGCGCTCACCTATTCCAATTCTTGCCATGACTCCAGAAGTAGGAACGTATAACCGCCTTGCACTTTCTTGGGGCGTGGAATCAATGCTCACTCCAATCGTTGGTGCAACTGATGAAATGGTGAAATTGGTAGACACAGTCCTTATTGATTCAGGCCGCGCTCAATTAGGTGATCAAGTGATGATTGTTGCTGGTTCTCCTCCTGGAATTCCAGGTTCAACGAACGCAATGCGCGTACACCGCGTGGGAGATGCTGTTGGTGGGGTAGCTGCGGCTTACCGCTAAGATTGGCACCGTTCGGTTATCACTTAACGCCTCGGTACTCCAACGGTAGAGAGGGCAGTCTCAAACACTGCACAGTGTCGGTTCAAATCCGACTCGGGGCACATGACACAAAAGGTTCGCATCCTCGTAGCCGAAGATGAAGCGCTTATTCGCATGGACCTTGTTGAGATGTTACAAGGTGCTGGTTATGAAGTTGTAGCAGAGGCTACAAATGGCCAAGAAGCAATTGATTTAGCCAATGAACACAAACCAGATTTAGCGATTCTTGATGTGAAGATGCCGGTACTAGATGGAATTTCTGCAGCTGAAAAAATTATTGATCTTGCACCTGTTTTGATGCTGACAGCGTTTTCTCAAAAAGAATTAGTTGATAGAGCCCGCGATGCTGGAGTTATGGCATATGTTGTTAAGCCATTTACTATTGGAGATTTAATCCCGGCCATAGAAATTGCAATTAGCCGTCACACACAGATGCGCTCACTTGCTGCAGAAGTTGCAGATTTACATGATCGCTTAGAGACACGAAAAATTATTGATAGAGCAAAAGGTATTTTGATGAAGGCACTTAATCTCTCAGAGCCAGAGGCTTTTTCCTGGATTCAAAGAGCGGCCATGGATCGTCGATTAACGATGAAACAGGTGGCCGAGGCCGTCATTAGCCCTGAGGCCGTACCCGAGAGCTGACCTGGCAAGTTCGGTCCAAAACGTTACATAATTGAAACCCAATAATGGCTTTTCATGCTCAATCGGGCTTGTTAAACCCTCATCCCTGCCATTACCCTAAGCGCCTCCCTGTCCCGGGACACAAGAACAGGAAAGGCACTAAATGAACAAGAAGATTAAGAGTTCACTTGCCATTGTTACTGCTGCAGCCGTTGCTTTTGGCCTTGCATCAGTTCCAACAGCTAGTGCAGCTGTAAAGACTTACACAATCGGTTACCAGGGCCCACTTTCAGGTGGAGAAGCATCAACTGGTATCGATGAGCAAAACGCAGTTAAGTATGCGATCAAGCTATTTGAAGCAGCGAACAAGAACATCAAGATCAAGCTAGTTTCAATCGATGACCAGGGAGACCCAGCAGTAGCTGGAACAGTTGCTCCTGGTGTTGCATCAAACAAGAACGTTCTTGGCGTTGTAGGACCTGCTTACTCAGGTGCAACAATTGCTTCACTTCCATACTACAAGTCAGTAAACATGCCAGTTATTTCTCCATCTGCAACTCGCGTGTCACTAACTGACCCAACATCTCCTGACTTTGGTGGACCAATTTTCCACCGCGTCGTAGGTAAAGATGACCTTCAGGGTCCAGCTTTGGCTAAGTACGCAACAGCAGGCGTTTCAGCTGCAAAGGTTTTCGTTTTCGATGACCAATCAGCATACGCAGTACCTCTTCGTGGCTTCGTTGAAGCTGGTCTGAAGAAGATTTCTGGAGCATCAGTTGTAGGCGGAGACTCAGTTCCAAACACGACAACAGACTTCAGCCCAACAATTGCAAAGATCGCTACATCTGGCGCAAATGTTGTTATCTACACTGGTTACTACAGCCAAGCTGCTGTGTTCATCAAGCAGCTTCGTGACTCAGGTTCAAAGGCAGTATTTGCTGGCGGCGACGGAGTGTTCAACCAGGAGTTCCCAAAGCTTGCAGGTGCTGCAGCTGAAGGCTCAAAGGTAACTGGCGTTGGCGGACTTGCTGGAATCAGCGCAAAGCTAGAAGCTGACTTCAAGAAGAAGATGGGCGTTTCATCAGGTGTGTACTCAGTTGAGTCATACGATGCTGCGAACATCTTGCTTTCTGGCATCAAGGCTGGAAAGACAACACGCGTAAAGATGCTTGCCTACGTAAAGGCTTACAAGGGTAAGAGCGTCTCTGGAAACACAATCAAGTTCGATAAGAATGGCGACATTTCATACGGACTATTTGCTGGTTTCACAACTAAGAATGGTGTTCTAGTTAACACAGGTATCATCAAGTAATTAACTAGGACTGACGCTTAACAAGTTGGTGGGTGTTTTGGAAATCTCTTGAAAAAGAGGCCAAGACACCCACCACTTGCGTAACATCTACCTTTATACTCGCGCAGAGGCATTAGCGAAGGAGAACAATGTTTGCAGTACTAATTGATCAGTTCTGGTCGCTGACAATTGCAGGAATCGCCCTTGGATTTATTTACGTTCTGATCTCCCTCGGTTACACCATGGTTTATGGAGTACTACGCATGATTAACTTTGCGAACTCTGAAATCTTTATGTGGGGAACATTTGGAACAGTTATAACCTCGCGTGACATTTTCCATTACACACAGACTTCAGAACCAGCAACAGGTGCAAAGCTTGCCGTGGTTCTAGTTACAAGCTTGTTCATGTCCATGTTAGTGGCCGGTCTTACAGCCGTCTTTGTTGAGTTCGTCGCTTACCGTCGCCTTCGCATGAAAGGCACAAACCGACTAGCAACGTTAATTTCTGCAATTGGTATCTCCATTGCACTTCAAGAAGTAATGCGTCTGTTGACAGATTCACGACCAGTCGGTTCTCCACGCGTTCTTGAGAAAATCATTTTGACTGAAGTGTGGGGCGCAAACATCCGCCTCGACACAGTAATTACAATTATTGCTGCAGCGATCATCTTCTTTGTTCTTGAGCGCTTTATTAAGCTATCTCGAATGGGCAAGGCGATTCGCGCAGTATCAATGAATGAAGATGCAGCAAAGCTCATGGGTGTGAACCTGAACCGAGTTATCACCACAACATTTCTTGTGGGTGGTTTAGCTACTGGTGCTGCAGGTTTCTTCTACATCACAGTATTTGAATACACTAAATTTAATATTGGTTTCACGATGGGTATGGCAGCATTTACTGCAGCTGTTCTCGGTGGAATTGGAAACATCCGAGGCGCCTTCTATGGCGGCCTTAGCCTGGGATTACTTGAGGTTTATGCCTCAGCTGTCCTTGGAACACAGTGGAAGGCAGTAACTGTCTTCATTGTCTTAGTTCTTGTTCTCCTCTTCAAGCCAAATGGTTTATTTGGCGAAGCCGTCCAGACAACGAGGGCATAACTCATGAAAATTAGAAACTATTGGAACCTTCGCGACTGGGGCGCAGATATTTGGGAGCGCGCTAATCGTCCAAAGCGTGTTGCTATTGCGATCATCTCAGTCATTCTTGTTGGACTTCTTCCATTTGCAGGAGCTTCATTCCTAGCAACTCCGATTGCTGCCTATGACGCCGTATTAGTTTATCCAGTCGGAATCTTCGTGCTGATGGCGCTTGGATTAAATATTGTGGTCGGCAAGTCAGGAATGCTTGATCTAGGTTATGTGGCCTTCTTTGCTATCGGTGCTTACACAATGGCAATCATGGGAACTACAACAGGTCTAAACACCTGGGAGATCATGCCTTTTGGAATTGCCTTTGCAATGATTGCCGGCGTAATTCTGGGTCTTCCTACTCTTCGCTTGCGCGGTGATTACCTTGCCATCGTTACTTTAGGTTTTGGTGAAATCGTTCGTTTGGTTTTACTTAACTCCTCATGGAGTAAGGGCCCAAATGGGATAGCAAACGTTCCTATGCCTCCAGATATTGGACCATTGAAGTTTAAGTTAGATGATCAAAAAGTCTTTTTCTGGGTAGTTATCATCATGATTTTGTTAACTATTTGGATGATTCGTCGTCTGAGTGTGCGCCGTCCAGGTCGTGCTTGGGAAGCAATCCGCCAAGATGAAGATGCTGCCGAGCTCATGGGTATTGCAACACTTAAGTACAAGATCTGGTCATTTACATTAGGCGCAGCGGTAGGTGGTGCAGCAGGTGTTCTTTATGCATCAAAGAACCTCTTTATCGCACCTGAAATGTTCACACTCAACGTTTCTATCTTGATTCTCTCCTGCGTTGTATTTGGTGGAATTGGAAATATCTGGGGCGTAATCGTGGGTGCAACAATCCTTGGTTACCTTCCAGATCGCATCCGTTTCATCTCTGATGCACGTCTTTTGGTATTCGGGATAGTTCTTGTCGTTGTAATGAACTTCCGCCCAGATGGATTACTGCCTCGTAAAAAGCGCGAAAAGGCAATTGTAAAGAAAGAGGTGAATGCATAATGTCAGAGGTACTTCTTTCACTTGAAAACGTCACCATGAAATTTGGTGGCGTCACAGCACTTGGTGCGGTAAACCTTGAAGTCAAAAAAGGTGAAATCCTTGCTTTGATCGGCCCTAACGGTGCTGGCAAGACAACAGTGTTTAACGTTGTTACTGGCGTTTACACACCAACAAGTGGCACTATCACTTTTGCTGGAACAAAAATCAATAAGCAAAAGCGCTTTCAGATTACAGGGATGGGTATCGCGCGTACTTTCCAGAACATTCGTTTGTGGGGAGATATGACTACCCTTGAAAACGTAATCACGGCAACAGATGTTCACAAGAAGAGTGGACTAATGGGAGCTCTATTTGGTACCCCACGTGCGCGTCGTGAAGAGCGCGAGAACCGTGAACGTGCTCATGAGATTTTGAAGTTCATCGGAATCGAAGAGTATGCAGATCGCTTGGCAAAGAATCTTCCTTATGGTGTTCAGCGCCGTCTTGAAATCGCTCGTGCAATGGGAACAAGTCCACAACTGCTTCTTCTAGATGAGCCAGCTGCTGGTTTTAACCCGGCTGAAAAGGTTGAACTTGCCGCATTGATTAAGCGCATCCGTGATGCTGGTTATACCGTTCTTCTTATCGAACACGATATGTCATTGATTATGGGAATCTCAGACCGCGTTGCTGTTCTAGATTTCGGTGTCAAAATCGCTGATGACCTACCAAGTAAAGTTCAAAATGATCCAAAGGTTATTGAGGCCTATTTAGGAGTGCCAGCTGATGCGTCTTGAAATTAAAGATCTACACGTTCACTACGGCAAGATCGAAGCAATTAAGGGCATCTCTGTAGTCGTTGACGAAGGTGAAATTGTTACTCTGATCGGTGCCAACGGCGCGGGTAAGACAACAACGCTTAAGACAATCTCAGGTCTTCGCAAAGCTTCATCTGGCTCCATCATTTTTGATGGTCAGGATATTTCAAATGTTCCGGCTCACGAGCGCGTGGATCTTGGAATTTCACAGGCACCTGAAGGCCGCGGAATCTTTCCTGGTATGACCGTTCTTGAGAATTTAGAGATGGGTAAGTTCCACCGCAAGAACCGCAAAGCTGAGATGAGTGAAGATCTAGACAAGGTCTACACACTCTTCCCACGTTTGAAGGAGCGCGTTTCTCAAGCTGGCGGAACTTTATCTGGCGGAGAACAGCAGATGTTGGCTATTGGCCGTGCATTGATGTCTCGTCCAAAGGTTCTACTTCTAGATGAGCCATCTATGGGTCTTGCACCTCAAATGATTGCCAATATTTTCCGCATTATTACTGAGATTAATAAGACTGGTGTGACAATCTTGCTCGTTGAGCAAAATGCACAGCAAGCGTTACAACGCGCACACCGTGCTTACATTTTGGAGACAGGAAATGTAGTAAAAGAAGCTAAGGCTTCAGATCTACTTAGTGATCCTGCAGTGCGTGAGGCATACCTTGGCACTGGAGCGCATTCTTAACGCTCTGCCAGGATTAAACAGGTAATTCGAGCCGTACAAGTTCGTTCGCCTGCTTCGTTTGTAATAACGATTTCCCAACTGCATAACGTCTTACCCAAAGAAATCGCTGTTGCTACGCCGGTTACTAATCCAGATGTTGCAGATTTGTGGTGAGTTGCATTGATGTCCACACCGACTATCTTGCGATGAGGACCGGCGTGTAGTGATGTCCCGATTGAGCCGAGGCTTTCAGCGAGAACAACATTTGCGCCGCCATGTAATAGGCCCATGGGTTGGGTGTTTCCTTCAACCGGCATTGTGCCAACGATGCGGCCTTGCTCGGCTTCAAGAATCTTGATGCCCATCTTTTGATCTAGTGCGCCACTGCCGCGTTCTTTGTAAAACTCTACAAACTCTTCGTTGATCATGAGACGTATTCTAGTGCGCAACCTAAGATGTGCCCATGAGCAAACGCCTATTACTTATCGATGGGCACTCCATGGCATATCGCGCTTTTTACGCCCTTCCGGCTGAGAACTTCACAACCGCATCAGGCCAGCACACCAATGCCATCTATGGCTTTGCCACGATGTTGCTATCGCTATTGAGCAGTGAGAAGCCCACTCACGTTGCCGTGGCCTTTGATGTTTCACGCAAGACTTTTCGTTCTGAAATCTTTCCAGAATACAAGGCTAATCGCGCAAAAACCCCTGACGAGTTTCGCTCCCAGATGTCTTATCTGCATGAGCTTGTCAGTGCTTTTGGCATCACGCAGTTTGAGGTTGAGGGCTATGAGGCCGATGACGTCATTGCCACAATAACAAAGCGGGCTGAAAAAGAAGGCGCAGAGGTTTTCATTTGCACGGGAGATCGCGATTCATTCCAGTTAGTAAATGATAAAACCACAGTGCTCTATCCCAAGCGCGGCGTGAGTGATTTGGCGCGCATGACACCAGCTGCTGTGCAAGAAAAATATGGAATGTCACCTACACAGTATCCAGACTTTGCCGCACTTCGCGGAGACCCCAGTGATAACTTGCCTTCGATTCCAGGTGTTGGCGAAAAGACTGCAGCTAAGTGGGTTGTTGAATATGGATCACTTCAAGAGCTTTTATCAAATGTGGATAAAGTTGGTGGCAAGGTAGGGCAATCACTACGAGATTCGATTGATAATGTCGTTCGAAATAGAGAACTTACACAACTAGTTGCAGAAGTGCCTTTAAATTTGAGTATTGATGCACTTGCTTGGTCCGGAGTGGATGAGAATTTAACCAATCCGCTATTTGATCGGCTTGAGTTTAAAACTCTCAAAGATCGCATGAAACCAATTCTTCTCAAGGGTGCATCCAAAGTAGCAGAGCCCGAGTTTCAACTCTTTGCCGAAGAGATCAGTGAAGGTGTTTTAACTCCAGCAGAGTTGAATGCAAAGATTGCTAAGCACAAGGGTGCTATTGCAATTACCTTTTCTATGGTTGAAGAAAAACTGCATCGATACGCCGTTGCTTTTTCTCAAGAAGACATCTTCCTAGTTCACTCATCAACAATGGGGGATTGGGCTCTCGATGCTTCAATTCCAAAGATTGCCCATGATGCTAAGTCTTTAGCTCGCAGCAGTGGCCTAGTTGGTATTGAGTTTGATACTTCTCTTGCTGCTTACTTAGTTAATCCAGGTGTTCGAGCTCAAGAGCTCAAAGATCTGCAAGAGCGTTGGGGAGATGGCAGTGCAATTAACTTTTCCTCCCCAGAGCAAGAGCTCTTAACCTCGGCTCGTGCATTATTCACATTGCGTGATTCCTTGACGCGAGAGCTCAAAGAGCGCGGTTTATGGGATCTCTTTATTGAGATGGAATTACCTATCGCAGCTCTTTTAGCCAAGATGGAAGCTTTGGGAATTGCTGTTGATAAGAAGGAGTTAGACAAGCTTGCCGCCTACTTTGAAGGTGAAGTTAGCCGGGAAACAAAGGCGGCCCATGATGCCGTTGGGCATGAATTTAATGTGGCATCACCTAAGCAGCTCCAAGTTGTTCTCTTTGATGAACTTAAGCTTCCAAAGACAAAGAAGATTAAAACTGGATACACAACAGATGCTGAGAGTTTGGATTGGCTGCACCAAAAGAGTGGGCATCCGGTTCTGACTTCATTGCTGCGCATTCGTGAGACCAAGAAGCTAGGAACAACAGTTGAAGGACTAATTGCAGAGATTGCTAAAGATGGCCGTATTCACACGCACTTTCAACAGACTGTCGCAGCCACTGGGCGCTTATCTTCAACTGGACCGAATCTGCAAAACATTCCGGTTCGCACAGAAGAAGGTCGCACGATTCGTAACTGCTTCATCGCAGGTAAGGGTTACGTCGGTCTCTTAACTGCTGACTACAGCCAGATTGAAATGCGCATCATGGCCCACTTATCCCATGATGAAAAACTGTTAAAAGCTTTTGAATCAGGTGAAGATCTGCATGCAAGGATTGCGGGAGAGATATTTGGCGTTAAAGCCCATGATGTTGACCCTGAAATGCGCAGGCAGATTAAGGCGATGTCATACGGCTTGGCCTATGGACTTTCCTCTTATGGTCTATCTGCTCAGTTGGATATTTCTCCACCTGCTGCCCAAGATTTGATGGATAAGTATTTTGAGCGCTTTGGTGGAATTCGAGACTATTTGAAGGTCGTTGTTGAAGATGCACGAAAGGTCGGTTACACCGAGACAATCATGGGACGCCGTAGATATCTGCCTGATTTAATGCACGATAATCGCCAGCGCCGGGAAGTGGCAGAGCGCATGGCACTTAATGCACCTATTCAGGGATCGGCCGCTGACATCATTAAATTAGCGATGCTCAAAGTGCAGGCAGCAATTGAAAAAGAGAAACTCGCATCTAGATTGCTGTTGCAGATTCACGATGAGTTAATTGTTGAAGTAGTGAAAGGTGAAGAAGAGCAGATAACTGCACTCGTTAAGCGGGAGATGGGAGCGGCATATCCTTTGCGTGCACCTCTTGATGTGAGTGCTGGATTAGGCCTTACCTGGCACGAAGCTGCCCACTAACTACTTAACTTCGTTTGAAATATCTTTTATTGCCTGCAAATCTTCTTCTTCAGTTGGAATATCATTAGCTGCGCTTAATCGCCCACGACCGATAGACAAGATAATTAATCCGATACAGATCATAATTGGCAACATCGCTAAGCCGACACGTGGTGAGAATGTTTCTGAAACAACACCACCGACTGCAGCACCCACAGCCATGAAAGAACCTTCAACGCTCCAGATCCAACCAAGCGATGCGGTTTGTGAACCTTTAGGTCTGACCGCTTCAAGAACTTCAAAGTAGAAAACTTGCACTGCGCCACCCAGAAAACCGATCGATGCACCAACAAGTGCCATCGTCCAATCTGGATATGTAAAGGCAACAGGAATACATGCAATTAACCACAATGCATATGCGCGTCGTAGCGCTAAGAGAGGAGGCAACTTCTTTGAAACCAATCCACCCAACAAACCACCCACAACAGTTGCGGCACCAAAGGCTGCAAAGATCCAGGCAACGCGGTGTTGAACACCTTCTTGAGTAGCAAATGCTGGAACTGCAACATCAAATACTCCCCATCCAAAACCAATAAAACAGCCTTCAAACATCAGAAGCTGAATCGCTCGATCCCGCCATAATCTTTGTTGACCTTTACTCTTTTTTTCCGGTACCCAATCTCGCGATGCAGGTGTTAGCGATAAAGCAATTCCACCTGCAAACATCAAGGCAGCGATGGTTCCTAAACCCAATCCAGGGCGAGAAGATAGCGAGAGCGCAGTAATAACGACGGGCCCAATGACACTTGTAGAGCTCATCATTGAAGAATCAAATGCATAGGCAGATCTTAAATAAGAATCTGGAACAATGTCTTTCCACAATGGCCGAACAGATAAATTGATTGGGGGAGCAGTAATACCCAAGACAAATGCTGTGATCAAAATGGATGTTCGAGTTTCCATTGTGTTGAGTAACAAAATAAGAGCTGAGTACATGGGAACCAAAATACGAATCGGCCACTTTTGGCCGAACTTATCCATGACCGAACCTCGAAGGCCAGCAGTTAAAGAGCCAGCCAAGGAGTTCAAACCAATGGCAAATCCGGCAATAGCTATTGAGCCCGTCTCTTGCTCTGCCTTGAAAAAGATTCCCAGGCCGATCATGCCGTAGGCCAATCGCGCCGGAAATGCGCTGATGCCGAGTCGAATGACCTGAGGGAAAGCCATCAGTTCCCTATATCTATTCATAACGTGCAACAGTCTATCTTTCATGCTCAAGAAAGTAAGTGGATTTGCCCATATGAGCGCGCAAACCGTACCCTTACCCTCCAGCCGCGAAAGCGGGAACTACTACTCATCTATCCCTACGGAGCAACTTGACTACAGCACCTGTAATTGCAGTAAATGACATTGGATCAGCTGCCGACTTTCTAGCAGCAATCGAA
>JBEATO010000142.1:0-3189 GCA_041161945.1 Actinomycetota bacterium | reverse complement strand
GCCAAAGACCCAAAGAAGCTTCCCTCACTTATCGATGCCTTACCGGAGAAAACTGTTCGCGAAAAGATTAATAAGTATTTATCAGAGGTGAGTATCAATTTAGATCATGAAAACATTGCACTTAAATCACTCAATAAAGCCTTAGATCTAGGTGCTGAAAACGGTTATCACGAGTATTTCATCCGACAAGGTGGGATGTATTCACTCATTGTTAAAGCAGCGGCGGCAAAACCAACTATCTATATGGAAGGACTAGTTCAAGCTATGACAGAGCGACTTCGCACCATCAATACTGATTCTGGAGAGTTAGAAGAAAAACTCACTCAGCGTGAACTTGAAATCCTTAAGCATTTAACTACTGGTCATCCAATATCAGCCATTGCTAAGACTCTCCATATTTCACAAAACACAATGAAGACACATCTGCGAAATACGTATCGAAAGCTAGAGGCTGATGGCCGTCACAGCGCCGTTGAAAAGGCCAAAAAACTTCTACTCATTTAGCTTCGCGCACTAGGCTGGCACATATGAAATCCCTGGGTCCAGCGTTTAATCGCATGTGGGGCGCCAGTCTTGCCTCGAATTTGGCCGATGGGGTTCTAATTGCCGCTGCTCCACTTCTTGCAGTCACGCTTACTAAAAACCCAGTCCTGATCTCAGCAATTAGTGCGTTGGTCATGCTGCCATGGCTCCTATTTGCCATTCCTATTGGGGCCATTGTTGATCGCGTAGATCGAAGATTCTTATTGGCCGGAGCTAATGCATCGAGATTTGTCATTGCAGCACTCATAGCGCTCTCGATTGCAACGGATACGATCACAATTTACATATTGCTTTTAGCAACTTTTCTCATTGGAATATGTGAGGTAACAGCAGATATAACTTCGCAGTCTCTCATTCCACAGATTCTGGATAAGAGTCAGTATGAAAAAGGCAATTCCAGATTTCAAATCTCAGAAACTGTAGTTCAAGGATTTGTCGGAACTCCACTGAGCGGCTTTCTCTATGCTGTGGCTATTTATCTACCCTTTGTCATCAACAGCGTGGGATTTTTAGTTGCAGCAGCCTTGGCTGCATCTATTCCAGTTAAGTTCTTGCAAGACATACGCATTGAAGAAAGTGCTGAGAAGAAACCAGATTTTGTAGAGGATATGAGATTTGGAATTCATTACCTTTATAACAACAAGCCATTACTCAGACTCGTTGTCACAACTGCAAGTATTGGTGTCTGTTATTCCATGTCCACATCCACCATCATTTTATTTATCTTAAATGAGTTAAATCTCAAGCCTGCACTCTTCGGACTGGCTTTAACTATTCAAGGATCCGGAGCAATTATTGGAGCGCTATTGGCTCCCAAGCTCTCTACCAAGTTTGGTCGCAGCAGAGTGATGGCAATTTGTATTTTTCTGAGTTCTCTTCTCATCCTTCTACAAGGTTTATCACCCAATATCTATGTCTATATTGCTCTAGCTTTCATTGCCTCCTTCACAATAACCAACTGGAACATTTTGTTGATGGCCACCTATCAAAGCGTTATTCCTGGCCATCTCTTTGGGCGCATACATGGAACTAGGCGCACATTGGTGTGGGGATTAATGCCCTTTGGCTCTTTACTAGGAGGATTTATCGCTCAAGGGGGATTGCGACTTCCCTTATTAATTGGCGGCGCAATTGCAACTGTGATCGCACTTCTTTCTTTCAGATTTCTCCTACATGTTGGTGAGAGCGCAGCAAAAGAGGCTCTAGAAAATGAGTAAAAAGCTCGGTGCTTCTTATTGGAAACTATGGACTGCCACCGCTATTTCTAATCTTGGCGATGGAGTTTCCATGGTTGCCTATCCATGGCTGGCATCTGCTGTTACTCGCTCACCTATTTTGATCGCTGCTGCAGGTTTTGCATCACGTTTGCCATGGTTGGTATTCACATTACATGCTGGAGTGTTAACTGATCGCTTTGATCGCAGAAAGCTCATTGTGGCAATGGATTTTATGCGAGGTTTATTAACCGTATTTGTGGGAGCAGTTGTTTATTTCAATAGAGATTCATTTCCTGCCCTAGATGAATTAACCACCATTACCAATTTGCAGACTAATTGGCCGATTTATTTCACCTTACTCATTACAGCCTTCCTCTTTGGGTTGGCTGAAGTTTTGCGCGATAACAGCGCCCAGACATTGATGCCATTGGTGGTGGAAAAAGAGAACCTGGAAACTGCCAATGGCCGTATGTGGTCAGCAGAATCATTGACCAATAGCTTTATTGGGCCACCTTTAGGTTCACTTCTTATTGGCATTGCAATCTTTATTCCGTTTTTCTTTGATGCCATTTCCTTCTTTTTTGCGGTGGCACTGATTGCCTCTTTAAAGGGAACCTTTAAGCCTGTAGATGATGGAAAGGTTCGAGAGAAGATTAATTTCAAAGCAGAGATTAAAGAGGGATATGCCTGGCTGTGGGCTCATCCATTGCTTCGCCCTATGGCAATTATCTTGGGAACGATGAATGGTCTGGCAACGATGGTTGGTGCAACATATATCTTGTTTGCACAAGAGGTTTTACAGACTTCTGTTTTCACTTTTGCAATTTTAGGAACTGCCGGTGCAGTGGGCGGAACTATTGGGGGATTACTTGCACCTAAAGTCTCTGCAAAGTTAGGTAGTGGTCGATCCCTTGCCATGGTCCTTGCTGCAGCGCCCATTGGTTCATTGATCATCGCTTTAACAACTACCTGGCAAGTGGTGTGGGTTGTTGTGCTTTTTGAAACCTTCTTTGCAATTTTGTGGAACACCATCACTGTTTCACTTCGCCAAAGCATTATCCCTACACATTTATTAGGCCGTGTTAATAGCGTCTATCGATTCTTTGCTTGGGGATCAATTCCCATTGGAATGTTTCTCGGGGGAGGCTTAGTGAGTGCATTAACTCTTGTGCTCTCTCGCGAAAATGCTTTGCGCGCTCCTTACTTATTTGGCGTGGTCCTGGGTCTGCTCTTATGGGCAATGGCTGCCCCGCGGCTGACTACCGCCAAAATCGAGGCGGCTCGAAACGTAGGGTAAAAATCACCCCCTGGCCAGACCCCTAGACCTCTTTTATTACGAACATCGTTACAAATCCCACGCTCAGGCAAGCCTTTGCCCTGTTGCGCTAATACGCTCAATTCGGGCAGACTCTGACCACCAAAAGCGCCT
>JBEATO010000102.1:0-9274 GCA_041161945.1 Actinomycetota bacterium | reverse complement strand
ACTTCTAATCACTGCGGCGCAGGACATCCATGGTTAGCCAAGGCAATCAAGGATAAGAAATCAAAAGAGCGTGGCTATTTCTACTGGGATAAATCAGTCAAGCATGGATACGTGGGCTGGTGGGATTTAGCTTCATTGCCAAAACTTAACTTTAATTCATCGTCACTTCGCAAGGTGATGTATGAAGGTAAAAACTCAATTGTGAAAAAGTGGTTATCTCCTAAGTATGGAATGTCTGGTTGGCGCATTGATGTTGGAAACATGACAGGGCGCTTAGGTGAAGATGATTTACATGATGAAGTAATGCGTGGAATCCGCACGGCTATGGATGAAGTTAAACCTGATGCATGGTTAGTGGCAGAAAACGGTGACTTTGTCGCAAGTGATCTCAATGGTTTTGGTTGGCACGGTGCAATGAACTACCAGGGTTTTATGCGCCCGCTGTGGAATTGGATTAATCAAAACTCATCTATTGGCGGAGGCTTTCAAGGTCTTCCATTTGAAATGCCAAAAATTGGTGGAAAATCTCTAGTAGCCAGCATGGTGCAGTTTAGTTCTTCTATTCCTTGGAGATCATTAGTTGCCAGTATGGTTCTACTTGATTCACATGACACTGCTCGTATGCGAACTGTTGTTAATGGAGATAAAAAAGCACATCTCTCGGCTGTAACAGCGATGCTTACTTATCCTGGTGTTCCTTCCATCTTTGCTGGTGATGAAATTGGCTTAGAAGGCTCTTGGGGTGAGGATTCACGCAGAACAATTAATTGGGAAGATCGTTCAGGCTGGGATCATGAGTTCTTAGCCGAAGTGAAAAAGCTAGTTCATTTACGCCGCAACCACGATGGCCTTATTGAAGGAGGCCTACGTTGGGTTGCCGTAGAAGATAACTTCATTTGTTATTTGCGTGAGTCTGAAAAACAATCTCTACTGGTCTTTATCTCAAGGAAGGCCGTTCGGACCGAGATTGATTTAGCAGATTATGGTTACAAGGTGAGTAAAACTCTCTATGGCCCAGAGGCAACGGGAGGCTCAATCAAAATTGATGCTGAGTATGCAACCCAAGGAATCTGGGAAGTTAAGAGCTAAACCGGCCAACGCCGCAGATTTGAAAGCGCTTAATCTCTTTCCTACTGGTTAAATCTACCCATGCCAAAAGGGAAAGTAGCGATTGTCTGGTTTCGACGAGACCTACGCATTAATGATCACCCTGCGCTATTGGCTGCAATTGAATCATCAGAGAAGGTGCTTCCACTTTTCATTCTTGATAAAGCACAGATTCAAGAGGCCGGTGCAAAGCTATTGGCATATATGGGCCAATCGTTAAAAAAATTAGATGAATCACTTGGCAATAACCTCCACATCATTGAAGGCGATCAAGTGGAAGTTCTCTCTGCTCTTATTAAAAAGTATGAGGTTGAAGAGGTTCATATTTCGGCAGAGTATGAGCGCTACGGCGCAGAACGTGATGCTCGAGTAGAGGCCGCCGGAATTAAGTTAGTTCGCACAGGTAGTCCATATGCTGTTACACCAGGACGAGTTCTCAAACCTAGTGATGGAACTCCATACAAGGTTTACACGCCTTTCTACAGAGGATGGCGAACTCATGGTTGGCGTGCACCAGCTGTGACACCAAAGAAAATTAATTGTGTGGAACCAACGGCTGAGTACCGTAATTTTCCAGATTTCAAATTACCTCAAGGTGTTGAAATCATCGAGGCTGGAGAAGCGGCAGCGTTAGCTAGGTTTAAAGAGTTCAGCAAGAAAGCTATTGATTCATACGATGAAAATAGAAATCTAGCTGGCATAGATGGAACTTCAAAGATGAGTACATATTTAAAGTTCGGTGAGATTCATCCACGCACTCTTCTTCAAAACTTAGGGGAGAGCAAGGCTCACGACACTTTCCGTAAAGAGATTGCTTGGCGGGAGTTCTATGCCGATGTTCTCTTTAACAATCCCATGACGGATCGTGAGTACTACGCACCTCGCTTTGCCGACATGCGCTATGACAAGCCTGGTGCACAATTTAAAGCCTGGTGTGAAGGCACAACCGGTTATCCATTTGTTGATGCAGCTATGCGCCAGTTAATTAAAGAAGGATGGATGCACAATCGCACACGAATGGTAGTTGCATCCTTTTTGGTAAAAGATCTGCATCTAGAGTGGCAGCTAGGTGAGAGGTTTTTTGCCGAGCATCTTGTTGATTATGACGTTGCATCAAATGCCCATGGTTGGCAGTGGACTGCTGGTACTGGAACTGATGCATCTCCTTATTACCGGGTCTTTAATCCAATTGAGCAGGGCAAGCGCTTTGATGAAAATGGAGATTACATTCGAAAGTATGTGCCAGAGCTTGCCCATCTATCTGCTGGTGAAATCCATGAACCATGGCTTTACTTGGATGGATACAGCAAGGGCTATCCAGAGCGAATAGTTGATCATGCAATAGAGCGTTTGGAATCACTTGCCCGTCTGCAAGAGATTAAAGCCGACAAACCCCTAGACCCTCGCGCTTAGCTCGATACATCGCATCATCTGCCCGGCGCAATAAATCTGGGGAACCAGTATTTTCTGCCACACCAATACTCACATCTATGGTGATGTGTTGATTATCAATATCAAAGGGATAACTCAGCGTTGCGCGTAGCGCCAGTGCCACATCCATTGAATGCTCGTAAGCACCTTCAATCAAAACACCAAATTCATCTCCTCCAAGACGCGCTAATAGCGCACCAGATGGCAGGGCTCGTGCAAAGCGCATAGATACTTGTTGCAGCACTTTGTCTCCAGTTGCATGCCCATGCAGATCATTAACTGGTTTAAAGCCATCAAGATCGAGCAATAACAGTGAGCCATCTTTATCAACAAAGTTTTCAATTTCACTAATAAGACGTCTGCGATTAGGCAGACCTGTTAATTCATCTGTGCGAGCCAAGATTCTTTCATGACCGATATTTCTTGCTTGCTTGAGTGCAATTGTCATACGTATAAATGCCAGCATTAAAGTACTAACAGCTGGAATCAAGATAAAGGTTGGGAGGTATCCAGGCTTGATGGCGATTAATGCTAAAAGAGTGGCACTTAAGAAAACAGAGAGGGCGATGAAGATTGGATTTACAGATGCCACAGATTCTTCATCTTTGCCTGGGTGCCACGTACTCTCTGCAAGAAGTACTAAACCCAATAACCAACCATCATCGACTATTGAACCAAAAGAATAGATTCCATTGAGATGTTGCCAGAGAAATAGAAAGTCTGTAAAGGTAAAGGCAATAGTGCCAGCACAAACAATCAGAGATCTTTGTGACCAACCATGAGATGCAATCGTTGCCATTGTTAAGGAGATAAGGATCAAGTCACAGACCGGAAAAGTCAGAGCAAAGAGCGCATCACTTAACTTTCCACCAAAGTGAGGCAGTACAGGTTTGAGTGCAAAGGCAGTTCCTAACACTCCAAGGCCAAGTCCAACGATGGATGCATCAAAGATCTCTAGGACAGTTGATTTTCTGCTCGAATTTATAAGGCGGGGTAGTGCGATAACGGCGAAAGGATAGAAAAGTAGATAAGCAGAATTTGAAACGAGTGAGCTCATTTCAGGCAGGGAATAGTAGGAAGCTGCACTAGCTAGGACTGATCCAAAAAGCCACAACGAAATAGCGGTGATGAGTAAAGGCTTTGAGAGTGGATCTGAAATTCTCTGCGCAAAGGCAATAACAATGACTGCAAAGACGGGAATTGCGTTATAGAGGTAGAGCTCGATTAGTTTCGAACCAGTAAAGGGTGAAAAGTGAGTCAAGAAGTGCACGAGCAGAAGTAATGGGCCAACTATGCGAAGTACTCGTATAGCCATCTTCTTAATCTAGGTCAGGCTAAAACTGGGATTGAATAGGGAAAGCCCCGTTATTTCTAACGGGGCTTTTACCTACAGTTATTTGGCTTTAGAAGCCCTTAGTACAGATCAGCTTTGCATTTGCCTTTGTGTTATCAACGTCAGCCTTGAGCTGTGCTGGCTGAGTTGTAGCAGCTAACTTAGCTGATTCAAGTTTGCGAATATTGAGAGTAATTTTATTTAGCTGGCTTGTGTATAGACGTACAGCTGATGTCCATGCTGATACTGCAGATGTGTATGCCTTCTTATCAGCATCAGAAACTGCTGCAGCAAGTTTTGCCTTAGCTGCAGTCAGACGCAAATTAGTATCATCAATTTTTTTCTGTGTTTCAGCCTTATTTGCTGTCTCTGTTGTAATTCCAAGATCAATGACTGGAATCTGAGCAGTGAGATTTGTTGTAAGGAGTACTGAATCCTTTTGTGACTTCAAATAAGCACCAGCAGAATTTAGGCAATCCATTGACAGCCAAGTCAATTTCTTGCTTGTAGACAATGGGTTTCTTGCACACTTGTACTTGCTGCCACTCACTGTCGTCATTTGATTGAGCTTCTTGCAAGCAACGCCATTTGAAATCTTGACAGCTGCTGTAGCAGGGGCGGGCATTGCAATCATGACGCCACCGGCGACGACGAGTGCGAGTGTGAGAGAAGCGAGTTTACGCATCAGAAAAACCTCCATTGGATATGGGCTAATCGTAGCCAGCCGATACTCAAAAACTCCTGCGAACCCGCCCATGAACCCTATGAATTCACTGTGAAATAAGTCAAGGATTACTTATTGCGCTGTTTAGCACGAACGTTCATGCCAATCTTTCGCACCATTGGGCGCGGAGCATTGCGCATTACAAAGGTGAGGAGTTGGTATTGCCAACCTGGAACGCTAACCGCTTTGCCACCAACGGCATCTTTCCAGGCTTTAGCAACGAGCTTGTCTGAGTTCAGCCACATAAAAGCGGGTAGGCCTTTCATAGACATACGCCCACGTTGATGAAACTCGGTTCGAGTAAAGCCAGGACAAAGCGCACTTACTTTCACATTAGTTGATGAAAGCTCAGTGTGAAGTGATTCAGATAGAACAGTCAGATAAGACTTTGCAGCACTATATGTTCCACCTGCGATCCATCCGGCAACTGATGAGACGTTGATGATGACGCCCTTATTGCGCTCTTTCATCCCAGGCAGTGCCACATGCATTAAGCGCATGGGGGTTCGCACGAGGACATCAAGTAATTGTTGTTCAGCATCTAATTGACTCATCGTAAAAGCTTTATTGATTCCAAATCCAGCATTGTTGATTAAGACATCTATTTGATTATTTGCAATAAAATCCTCAATAGTTTTACATCCAGCATCAGTTGCTAGATCTGCTTGAATCACTGTGGTTGCAATCCCAAAGGTGGATTCAAGAGTTTTTGCTCGCTCTTGGAGTCTAGGTAAATCACGGGCAACCAAAACTATGTTGTAACCATTGTGTGCCAGCAATCGCGTGAAACTTTCACCGATTCCAACCGTTGCACCTGTAACCAAAGCCCATGATTGCATGTAAATCTCCTATTTGATCCTTAGTTCGCCAACTGCTCCAGCAGGAACAAATGGTGCGCGCGGTGCAACTGCATTCAATCTTTTGTATGGCAGATCTTGAGCAGGTCGTGAATCTGCATCACCCTTGTTAGGCCAGAAAGATAGTGCACGTTCTGCCTGTGCAGTAATTGTTAGAGATGGATTCACACCCAAATTTGCAGTAATTGTTGAACCATCAACAATATGAAGTGTTGGATAGTTCCACACGCGGTGATACGGATCAATAACTCCTTGGCTCTGATTACTTCCAATTACGCATCCACCAACAAAGTGAGCAGTAAATGGTGCATCTATGAGATCGCCAACATGTCCACCGGCTATTCCGCCATGCTTTTGCGCAATATGTCTTACCGCTTCATTTGCTGCTGGGATATACGTGGCATTGGGATGCTCGGGATCATTAGTTGAAGTTAAGTGCCAGCCAAATATTGATTTTTTTCCACGCACAGAGACTGACGAATCAACATTTTGCATCGTTAGTGCAATCACTGTCCGCTCACTCCAGCGGCGCACGTTCAAAATCTTGAAAAGTAGTTTTGGGTTAGCCACAAATTGCTTCCACCACTGTTTACGGCGATCTTGTGATGAATGACCATCGGTCATGATTGTCTGCAGCAAGCCCATTAAATTAGAGCCTTTCCCATATCGAACTGGCTCAATGTGGGTGTTTTCATCAGGGAAGAAGGAAGAAGTTATGGCACTTCCATCGCTGTAATCAATATCAGTATTTTGCATCAGCGCACCTGTAAGGGCTTCGCTATTAGTTCTAGATAAATCACCTAAACGATCAGAAATCGCTGGCAGTACCTGGTCATCTTTCATCTTATGGAGCAGTTTTTGTGTGTTAAATGTTCCAGCAGCAACAATTACATCTTTAGCAAAAAATACTGAGCCTCTCTCGCCCAACCAGTCATCTGTTTTGCGTGTTGAAATCTTCCACTCACCGCTAGGTAGTTTCTCAATCTTTGTAGCAGTAGTCATGGGGAAAACTTCCGCTCCAGCTTTTTCAGCTAGACCTAAGTAGTTTTTAGGTAAAGTATTTTTGGCATTAAATCGGCACCCACTCATACATGCACCGCATTGCATACAACCATTGCGATCAGGTCCAACACCACCAAAATATGGATCTTTACCAGCAACACCTTTTCCATCACCAAAATAGATTCCAAGTGGGGCCATCTTGAATGTGTGGCCAACTCCCATTTCCTCAGCAGCTTCTTTCATAGCCTTGTCACTGTTTGAAAAATAAGGGTTTTCTGCAACACCCAACATACGTCGAGCCTGGTCATACCAAGGCTCTAACTCTTCTTTCCAATTAGTAATTGATGCCCATTGTTTATCGGTGAAGTATTTATCTCCTGGTTGATACAAAGTGTTGGCATAAACCAAAGAACCTCCACCAACACCTGCGCCAGCTAAAACCAATACATCGGGCAAGACATGAATGCGTTGAATGCCATAGAGGCCAGCCTTTGGAGCAAATAGGAATTTACTTATGCGCCATGAAGTCTTTGGGAAATCTTTATCTCGAAAGCGCTTGCCTGCCTCAAGGACAGCGACGCTATAACCCTTTTCACGTAGGCGTAGCGCAGATACGGAGCCACCAAAGCCGGATCCAATTACAACAACATCAAATTGTTTCTTCACGGATCTTCCATGTTGTCCCATAAGATTCAAGTGAATCTAAAAATGGCTTGGCATCAAACCATTCAGGACCTGCAACTCCTTCAGGTTTCCAGATGCCTTTATGGATTAACTCCATCGCAATGACTGGATTAAGTGCGGTCTGCCAAACGACTGCTTGGTCGCCATATTCCTTCATTGACCACTCGTTATCGACCACGTTGTACATATAACAAGCGTACGGCTTTCCATCCTTATTTGAGCCCTTTACTAATGCACCCGCACAAGTTTTGCCTTTCATGCGCGAACCTAACGTTGCTGGATCCGGTAAAGAGGCAGCAAGTAGATCGCGAGGAGAAACTGAAATTCCCTGAACATCAACATTTTCTTTGCGATCCATCCCCAGCATATGAATGGTTTTTAACGTTGTGATGAATTGAGCACCAAGTCCATATTTAAAGTTAACTTTCTTAGCATCTACTTTTTGAGGAATTAAAACTACTTCTTCGTGTTCAACATTCACACATTCGACCGGACCGATTCCTTCAGGAAAATCAAATGTTTCAATCTCACTAAATGGCTCTGTTGTAAACCAACCTCGGCCATCTTCCCAAACCAACGGGGGATTTAAGCATTCTTCGATTGTTGTCCAGATTGAAAATGAAGGCGCAAAATCATAACCTTCAACAGTTAAGTTGGATCCATCAAAGATAGTTATGGAATCAATAACAGAGAAAAGATGATCTGCGGCGTAACGAGCAAATACGTCACTCATTCCAGGCTCTATACCCATTCCAACCAGCGCATAAATATCGCGCTCTTTCCAGTTCCAATCGCGGGCAAACTGTTCATCTCCCAGCTTTACGCCAGTTTCTGAGTTTGGATAGTGAGGATGTGGTCGGGATAAAGACATCGCCATGTCAATGTAGTTAGTACTTTCAATTTCACAGGCTAGAAAAATTGGCATCACAAAACGTGGATCAACAGCGTTGACTACTACATCTGGTTTTACTTTACGAATAAGAGCTCGGATATCTTCAAGCTCAGCAGCATTAACTTCAGCTGCTGAAAATCTAGAGTCCTTTACGCGTACTACTGCTTCTTCAGCACGCGAGAGCGTGCGATCTGCAATAACCATGGACGTAATAAATGACTTGCGAGAAGCGATATTGACAATAGCTCTGCCAACTCCGCCCGCGCCTATAACTAGCGCCTTCATTGCTGGCCCCACATGAGGAAATAACATCCTTTTCGATTGTTTTAACCAGTCTAGCCTTGTCATTAATTCATGACAAGATTGCCCCTGCACAATCTAAGTCCCCGTAGCTCAGTGGATAGAGCAACCGCCTCCTAAGCGGTAGGTCGCAGGTTCAACTCCCGCCGGGGACACTTAATTTTTAATTAATGCTTAAGAGTAAATTTCTGCATCCATTTAGGTGCCCACCAGTTACGTTCACCAAATAAACGCATGAGTGCTGGAACAAGAAGTGCTCGCACAATTGTTGCATCCAGAATAACTGCTAGTGCCACACCAAAGCCCAACATCTTGATTGATGTAACGCCGCTGGTCATAAAGGAGGCAAAAACAACGGCTAATAAGAGTGCAGCTGCAGTAATAATTCGAGCAGATCTCTGTAGACCAACTGCAACAGATTCAACATTGCTCTTGCCGCTTAAGTGTTCTTCACGAATTCGTGAGAGCAAGAACAGTTCGTAGTCCATTGAAAGCCCGAACACAACTACTGCTACCAGAATCACTGATCCTGTATCCAAGGTGCCTGTTACGGTGAAATCACCTACCAACCACTTCAAGTGTTCATCGATAAATATCCATGTAATTGCACCCAGGGTCGCAACTAATGAAAGCGCATTTAAAATCACTGCCTTAATCGGCAAGATGATTGATCCGGTGAAGATGAAAATTAGAATCAATACAGAAAGTGCAATCCAGCCCAAAGCCAGAGGCAATGTTCTAGCGATTCCATCTTGAGAGTCTGTGAAGTCAGCTGCTGCTCCACCAATGAGTGTGCCAGACGGCTGTTCAAGATCTCTAATGTCGTGAATAACCTTCATTGAATCAGTGCTTCGAGATGGCACAGAGGAGATTACCTGAACTCGAATATCTTGCTTGTAGGTTTCAATTGCACCTACTCGGACAATGCCTTCAACGTTTTTAAC
>JBEATO010000060.1:0-7472 GCA_041161945.1 Actinomycetota bacterium | reverse complement strand
TGTCTCTCAACCAATGGAGAAACCTCTTCAATGCCTATGTTACGGCCAAGCTCTCGAGAGATAGAAGTGACATCAGCATCTGCAATGCCGCAAGGAATGATCTGACTAAAAGCGCTCAGATCCGGGCAGACGTTGAGTGCAAAGCCATGCATTGTCACGCACTTGCTCACGCGAATTCCAATGGCAGCAATTTTGCGATCGCCTTTTTCATCAATCACCCAAACGCCAGAGCGTCCTGAAACACATGTTGCTTTAATCCCTAAATCCTCACAGACATTTATCAGCCCGCGTTCAATTTCGCGGACGAAGCCAACAAGCTCATGTGGTTGTGAAAGTTTTACGATGGGATAACCAACAAGTTGTCCTGGTCCATGCCACGTAATTTTTCCGCCGCGATCAACCTCAATAACAGGAGTTCCATCCTGAGGTTTTTCTGAATCTAAAGTTCTGCGACCTGCGGTATAGACCGATGGGTGCTCAAGTAGTAACAATGTGTTGGGGCGAATTCCCTGGGCAACTTCTGAGTGAATGGTGCGCTGTACTTGCCAAGCCTTTTCATAATCAATCAAGCCATGGCGGGTGAGTGCAATCGCACTTTGGCTAGGTGGGGTCACGACGGTCACATCGCTAGCCTAAAGGTAGGCTTGCCTCCTTAGCAATTGAAGCCATATCAGACCTATAGGAAGGCCTCCTTCATTATGTCCACGCAGTCAATTCAAAAAACCCGTAAACCTTTTGCAATGGCACTCTTGGTAGTGATTGTTTGGTTTGGCATAACAGGTGTTATGGGTCCTCTATTTGGCAAGCTCTCATCAGTTCAAGAAAATAACAACTCTTCTTTCTTGCCAAAGGGAGCTGAAGCAACAAAGGCTGCAGATGTGATTGCTACTTTCTCTGATGAGAAAACTTTTAATTTTCCTACGTTAATTTTGTTTGAAGGCACGTCAACGCCAGAGACATTTGCTGCAATTAATGCGCACATATCGAAAGTCGGTGCGCTAACTTTGGATGGAACGAGCGCGAAGATCTCTGACTTCTTAGCTCCTGGCGCGCAGATAAGCGTCTTCCCATCTCAAGATGGAAAAGCAATTTTGGCAAATATCCCATTAGATGGAAATTCACTCTCTAAAGTTCTTCCCAACGATAAGCCGGTTCTCCCTGAACTCATCGCGGCGCTTCGCGCTGATATTGCGCCAATTGCCAAAGCAAATGGTCTTGACCCATATGTGACAGGTCCTGGAGGTTTGCTAGGCGATCTCTTTGGCGCTTTTGGAGATATAGATTCCAAGTTACTCTTAACCACACTTGCAGTGGTTGCAATTATTTTGATTTTCGTTTACCGCTCTCCAATTTTGTGGATCATTCCTCTTTTATCTTCACTCTTTGCCCTGTCAACAGCAGGTGGAATTGTTTATCTACTTGCAAAGAATGACATCATCGATGTTGACGGACAATCACAAGGCATTCTCTCGGTATTGGTTATCGGTGCAGCAACAGACTATGCACTACTTCTTATAGCTCGTTATCGCGAAGAGCTACATCTTCATGAGAGCCGCTTTGATGCGATGAAGAGTGCTTACAAAGGCGTGTGGGAACCAATTCTTGCTTCTGGTTCAACAGTTGCTATTTCTTTGCTCGTTTTGCTATTTAGTCAGCTAACAAACACTGCAGGTCTTGGCCCAGTTGGTGCAATCGGAATTGTTTGTGCGATGTTCACAATATTGACCTTGCTACCAGCACTGCTCCTGCTCTTTGGCCGTTGGATCTTCTGGCCAAGACGACCTCACTTTGATGGTGATGATCATGTGATGACTGGTGCATGGTCAAAGCTTGCAAATGGAATTGGACGCAATCCTCGCAAGGCTTGGGTTGTAACAGGTTCAGTCCTATTACTTTTCGCATTCGCTTCAACAACTCTCAAAGCTGATGGACTCGGAACGGTCGATACATTTACCGGCAATCCTGAATCTGTAGTTGGACAAAAGCTTCTAGTTACCCACTTCCCAGGCGGAGAGGGTGATCCAACTCAGATTGTTGTGGCAGTCGATAAAATTGATGCGGTTACAGCTGCTGTTAAAAATGCACCGGGTGTTACACAAATCGTTCCCTTTGTTGATCCTATGACTAAGGTGATGAAGGTTGTTAACAACAGAGCAATTTTGAATGTGACGCTGGATAAAGCCCCAGATAGCGTGGAAGCATCAAATGACATTCCTAAGATTCGCGAATTAGCAAAAGCTGCTGATGAGACTTCATTAGTAGGTGGCACGAGCGCGGTCTATAACGATGTTCGAAATGCCAACAACAGAGATAACAGGACGATTATTCCTATTATTTTATTCGTCATCACAATAATCCTTGGATTACTGCTTCGCAGTATTTTGAGTGCAATAGTCCTTCTTGGAACGGTGCTCCTCTCGTACTTTGCAACTCTGGGAGTATGTGCGTTGGTATTTAACAACGTATTCGGATTTGCCGGTGGTGATAATTCATTCCCACTCTTTGCCTTCATCTTCTTGGTGGCATTGGGAATTGACTACAACATCTTCCTCATGACACGAGTGCGCGAAGAAAGTGCCAAGATCGGCACGCGTGCTGGAATCATCAAGGGTGTGACCGTAACGGGATCAGTAATTACTTCTGCTGGAATCGTTCTGGCAGCAACCTTTGCTGTTCTTGGTTTGTTGCCATTGGTGCCACTAGCTCAGCTTGGCTTTGCTGTGGCCTTCGGTGTTCTTCTAGACACCATCATTGTTCGTTCAATTTTGGTGCCAGCTATGGTGCACGAGATTGGTCCAAAGATCTGGTGGCCATCAAAACTACAGCACGAAGATGTAAAGAGCTGATGCGCGTAGGCATTGCTGGATATGGATTAGCAGGACGTTATTTCCATGCACCTTTGCTTAAAGGGTGTGGGTATGAAGTCGTTGCGATTCAGACCAGTAATGCCGAACGAGCAGGACATGCCGTTGCAGACTTTCCCAATGTAAATGTTGTTGCAACTATTGAAGAGTTAGTTGCTCATAAACTCGATCTGGTTGTTGTTGCATCAGCAAATCTCGTTCATGCCGAACATGCATTTGCAGCAATAAATGCTGGTATTGCAGTTGTTGTGGACAAGCCGATGGGGCGCACCTTTGCTGAAACCGCCGAGATTATCTCTGCTGGTGAGCGCGAAGGAGTTCCTGTTTCAACTTTCTTTAATCGCCGCTGGGACAGTGATGCGCTAACAATTAAAAGAGTCCTTGCCTCAGGTGTACTGGGAACTATTCATCGAATGGATTCACGCTTTGAGCGCTTTCGTCCGGAACTGAACAAGAGTTCTTGGCGCGAGAATATGAGTGCAGCCGATGGCGGGGGACAACTCCTTGATTTGCAGCCACATTTAATTTCAACGGCCATCGATTGGTTTGGTAAAGCCGAACTCGTTACTTCTACCGTGCGCACGATTCGCGGTGGCGCAGATGATGATGCTGTTTTAGTTCTCAAGCATGATTCAGGAGTTCTTTCTATCTTGAGTGCAAGTGTTGTAGTGGGCGCACCAGGTCCTCGCATCCGCATATTGGGTAGCAAAGGTGCATTGGTAATTAATGATTTAGATCCTCAAGAAGCCTTACTCAAAGCCGGCAAAACCCCCATGGGTGGTAAATGGGATGTTCCAACGAAGTCAAAGACCTTTATTCATCGTGGTGATGAGGTAGAAGAAATTGTTGCAGAAGATGGTAATTACGCCACTTTCTACACTTTGGTTGCAGGTGCTATAGCAGGCACCAACCCATGGCCGATTTCAAATGATGATGCGCTCTTAGTTGCACAAATTATTGATCAGGCCCGAAACAACGCACTTCATGTCTAGTAAAAGCGATGTTCTAATTGTTGGAGCTGGTTTAGCTGGGTTAAACGCTGCAATCCAACTGCAAGATGCTGGGCGCTCTGTCACTGTGATTGAAGCCAGTGATCGCGCCGGTGGGCGAGTAGCAAGTGATCATATTGATGGCTATATCTGTGATCGCGGTTTTCAACTCATCAACTCAAAATATCCAGCACTGATTGCACTTGATGTTATCGATGAGATTGATTTCATTCCTGCCCCTCGAGTAATTGAAGTCAGTTTAGGAACCGAACGAATTGCGTTGGGAGATCCACGTAGTGCTCCGTTTTCAGCGCTGCATCGTGGGACTGGCTCAATGAGTGAAAAAGTTAACTTCGCTCGTTTCATTTTCTCAAAGATAAAAGGGGAACAATCACTTGGACAAGCCTTACGCAGCGCGGGCTGTGGAGCAACATATGAGCGCGTGCTTCGGCCTTTCCTACAAGGAGTCTTCTTAACTGACCCAGATAAAGTTGACGCACACTATGGCCAAATCGTCATTCGTTCATTTGTTACTGGATCACCGGGTATTCCTAAGTATGGTGTGGGTCAGCTATCGCAAGCACTTGCATCAAGAATTACAGAGTTAAAGCTCAATGTGCGTGCAGAGCGCATTGCTGGAAACAGGGTACAAACTTCTGCAGGTGTATTTGAAGCTCGCGATATTATGATTGCAACAGATGCAACCACAGCCACTCAGTTATTAGAGCTCGGTGAGGTATCTCGAATGCAGGGCTGTGTTACTTGGTACCACGCAAGTGATAACAATCCATCTGGAACTGGCCGACTGCTCATTGATGGTCAAAACCGTGGATCCGTTATGAATAGCTTGGTAATTTCAGATATTTCATCTGCCTATGCACCCACCGGAATGAATTTGATTTCAAGTACTACTGAACTTGGAACAACTGATTCAGAGGTTCGACGTCATCTTTCAACAATGTGGGGCGTTGAAACCCGTGATTGGCAGCTGATTGCTAAATATGAGATCCCGTCAGCATTGCCATTGCACCATGTTGGAAAAGGGCTAACGCAGCCGACAAAGATTTCAGATCACCTCTATCTTGCAGGTGATCACCGAACAGTCCCATCACAGCAGGGCGCCCTCTTTAGCGGCAGCCTGGCTGCGCAATTAATCTTGAACTAGTTGATTCAACGCTTCAGTAATGTGGGGATAATCCCAAGTGAAGCCAGCTTCTTGCAAGACATGGGGAATTACCTTTTTAGACCCTAGAACTTCAGATGAAAAACCACCAAGTGCAATCTTTAGCGCAATAGCTGGGGCTGGAAAGAGTGCTGGGCGATGAAGTGCGCGAGCAAGAGCTGAAGTGAACTCTTGGTTAGTGACTGGATTAGGTGAAGTTACATTCACCGGGCCAGAAATTGGATTTTCTAATGCAAAGACTATGGCGCGAATTTGATCATGCAAAGTAATCCAAGACCACCACTGCTTACCTGAACCAAGTTTTCCACCAAAACCAAGACGAAAGAGTGGCAACATCTTTCCAAGTGCTCCGCCTGTTGGATCAAGAACTAAACCGGTGCGAATCTTTACTGTTCGAACATCGCCAGCTAAATCAGCAGCACTTTCCCATTCGCGGCAAACGGCTGCTAGAAAATCATCTCCTACGCGATCTGTTTCAACTACTGCGCGATTTCCACTCTCTCCATACCAACCAATGGCACTTGCTGAGATGAATACCGCAGGCTTGAGTTCTGCAACAGCTTTAGCAATAGTTGTAGTTCCAAGTAGGCGTGAGTTGAGAATCTCTGACTTATACTTTTTTGTCCAGCGCTTATCGCCAACTCCCACACCAGCCAAGTGAATGATTGCATCCACACCAGCAAGAGGAGCTAAATCAACATAACCTGTTTGTGGATCCCACTGAACTTCATCAGATGCAACTGGAGCGCGACGCACTAAGCGCTGAACTGTGTGACCTTCACTCTTTAGGTGACCAACGAGGGCAGTACCAATAAGGCCGGAGGAACCGCTAATTGCGATTCTTTGAGGGACGCGCATTACTACTTAGAGTCCCAAATCTGATTCGAAAGCGCCGCCTTCTAGACGCTCTTTCAATGTAACAAGGAATCTGGCGGCATCTGCGCCGTCAACTACACGGTGATCGTAGGAAAGACCAAGGTAGACCATTGAGCGAATTGCAATAGTTTCTCCGCCATCTTCACCGCGAACAACCATTGGTCGCTTTACTACTGCGCCTAAGCCAAGGATTGCTACCTGTGGTTGATTAATGATGGGTGTGTCAAAGAGTGCTCCGCGGCTTCCAGTATTTGTGAGTGTGAAAGTTCCACCACCTAATTCATCTGGAGTTACTTTGTTATCGCGTGTACGGGCAGCTAGATCTGAAATCTTTCGAGCGATGCCGCCCATATTCAAGTCTCCAGCGTTGGCGATAACTGGAACAAGGAGTCCACGATCTGTATCAACTGCTATACCTAGGTGTTCTGTGCCATGGTAAGTAATTTGATCGCCCTCAACTGATGAGTTAAGAACTGGGTGTTGCTTAAGTGCTTCACACACAGCAACTGCAAAGAATGGAAGATATGAAAGCTTGACGCCTTCACGAGCTTCAAATGATGACTTTGCCTTTTCGCGCAAACGAGAAATCTTTGTAACATCGACTTCAACCACAGTTGTCAGCTGGGCACTTACCTGAAGTGATTCAACCATTCTGGCAGCAATGACTTTACGCAAACGTGACATTGTTACTGTCGTTCCACGAAGTGGAGAGACTGCAACTGTTGCTGGTCTTGCAGCAGTTGGTGCTGCAGCAGTTGGTGCAGGTGCTGCATATGCAGGCGCAACTGGCTTTGAAAGGGATTCAACATCTTCGCGGCGAATACGTCCGCCAATTCCAGTTCCCTTAACATTCGCAAGATTCACACCGAGTTCATTGGCGAGTTTGCGAACTAGGGGAGTGACATAAGCATCAACTGGTTGCGTAACAGGTGCTCCTGCAACAGGTGCTGGAGCAGAAACTACAGGCGCTGCAACTACAGGTGCTGGTGTTGCAACAACTGGCGCAGGCTTTGGAGCAGCAGGTGCTGCTACCGGTGCGGCTCCGCTTGTTCCAATTAATCCAAGACGAGCTCCAACGGGAACCGTGGAATCAACTGCAACATCGATTGCCAATAAAGTTCCGGCAACTGGTGACGGGATCTCTGTGTCTACCTTGTCTGTTGAAACCTCTAGTAATGCTTCATCTGCGGCAACTAAGTCACCAATATTTTTTAACCAACGTGTGACAGTTCCTTCACTCACGCTCTCACCCAAAGCAGGCATTGTGATGACTGTTCCTGAACCCGATGCGGCAGGTGCAGCAGCAACTGGTGCTGGTGTTGCAACAACGGGTGCTGCAGGTGGTGGAGTCACAGGTGCAGTAGGAGCAGCCGCGACTGGGGCAGAAGGTGCCGGTGCGGCAGCGCCATCAGCAATGATTGCTAGCTCTGCTCCAACTGGAACTGTTTGATCTATTTGAACAACAATTTTTGTAAGTATTCCGGCAACAGGTGAAGGAATCTCGGTATCTACTTTGTCAGTTGATACCTCAAGAAGTGGTTCATCAACATTGACATGGTC
>JBEATO010000058.1:0-2749 GCA_041161945.1 Actinomycetota bacterium | reverse complement strand
ATTTTTGCTTCAGGTGCGAAAATTTCACGCATCGCAGCTGATGCATAACGGTTAGCGAGAAGGCTCACGCCCGAATTATCCTTCATTTAATTGCCCTTCTCTGCCACCGACGCATTGAGCGCGATATCGGTGCGATAGAAGGATCCATCAAGTGAGATGTGGCTGATTGCTCGATAAGCACGGTCGCGAGCTTCAGTTAAATCACTGCCTATTCCGGTCACAGTTACCACTCGTCCCCCGCTAGACACTAAGCCTTTATCGCTACTGGCAGTTCCTGCATGAAAGATTGAAACTTTCTCAATTGTTGGGAACTCCCCAATTACTCCACCTAGTTGAGGTGCTGATGGATAACCCTCACTAGCTAACACAACGCTCACGGCAGATTCATCACTCCACTGCAAAGTAACACCCTCTAGATTTCTTGTCGCTGCTTTATAGAGAAGTTGCGCCAAAGGAGTTTTCAAAAGTGGAATTAATACTTGAGTTTCAGGATCACCAAAGCGTGCATTGAATTCAATCACTCGTGTTCCATGATCAGTTAATGCAAGACCTGCATAGAGCAAACCAACAAAAGGTGTGCCACGTGCTGCCATTTCAGCAATCATGGGAGCTAAAACTTTTATATACGTATCTTCAATAATATCTGATGGTGCCCACGGCAATGGTGAGTAAGCACCCATCCCACCTGTATTTGGTCCCTGATCACCATTGAGTGCGCGTTTAAAATCTTGTGCCGGTTGCATTGGAATAATTGTTTTTCCATCACTAATTCCAAAGAGTGAAACTTCTGGGCCATCTAGAAACTCTTCAATAACTACTCGCTTGCACGCCAGTGCATGATCTAGCGCTTCTTGGCGATTGCGCGTGACAACAACGCCCTTACCTGCAGCTAAGCCATCGTCTTTAACTACGTATGGTGCACCAAAAGCATCGAGTGCTTTTTCAATCTCTGCTTGTGTTGTGCAGGTAAAACTATGTGCAGTTGGCACACCAGCATCTGCCATTACTTCTTTTGCAAAGTTTTTCGAGCCCTCTAATTGAGCCGCAGCTTTGGATGGTCCAAAAACCGATATTCCAGCGGCCCGCAAAAGATCTGCGGCCCCATTTACTAAAGGAACTTCTGGGCCAATAACAACTAACTCAGCATCAAGTTTTTGTGCCAAATCTAGAATTGCTTGGTTATCCGTTATTGCTAAGGGATGACATGTTGCAAACTGGGCAATACCTGGATTACCTGGTGCAACATGTAGTTCAGTGCACTCTGGATCTGCGTGTAGTCCTAGTCCTAAGGCGTGTTCGCGACCGCCGCTTCCGACTAGGAGGATTTTCATTCTTAGATGAAATCCTTTACGACAATTGTTTCATCGCGCCCGGGACCTACTCCGATTGCACTCATCGGTGCTCCCGAGATTTTCTCTAAGAAGGCGATGTAGTTCTGCGCAGCTTGTGGAAGATCACTGAGTTTGCGTGCACCAGTAATATCTTCGCTCCAACCTGGCATGTATTCATAAATTGGTTTTGCATGGTGGAAATCAGTTTGTGAGGCTGGAAGTTCTTCCACGCGCTTTCCATCGATTTCATAAGCAACACAAACAGGAATCTTTTCCCAACCAGTTAACACATCTAACTTAGTTAAGAAGAAATCTGTCAAACCATTAACGCGCACTGCATAACGTGCAATCGGTGCATCAAACCAACCGCAACGGCGTGCGCGACCAGTAGTAACACCAATCTCACCACCGATACGGCGAAGTGCTTCACCATCTTCATCAAAGAGTTCAGTTGGAAAAGGACCACTACCGACGCGAGTTGTGTAGGCCTTAATAATTCCAATGACGCGATCAATCTTTGTTGGTCCAATTCCAGAGCCAGTACATGCACCGCCTGCAGTTGGATTACTTGAAGTCACGAATGGATATGTGCCGTGGTCAACATCAAGCAAAGTGCCCTGTGAACCCTCTAAAAGCACGCGCTTTCCAGCAGCTAGCGCCTCATTGAGAATCAAAACAGTATCGGCAACATAAGGGCGAAGAATCTCGGCATATGCCAAATACTCTTCAAGAACCTCATCTACTTCAATGTTTTTACGGTTGAAAACTTTAATCAGAACCTGGTTCTTATCGCGCAAGGCACTTTCAATCTTTTGACGCAAGATTGATGGATCAAATAGATCTTGAACGCGAATACCAATGCGGTTGATCTTGTCGGCATATGCCGGCCCAATTCCGCGACCAGTTGTTCCAATCTTAGATTTACCTAAGAAGCGCTCAGATACCTTGTCGATTGTGCGGTGATAAGGAGTAATCAGGTGCGCATTCGTTGAAATTAACAACTTACTGCAATCAATACCGCGCTCTGTTAATCCAGCAATCTCTTGAAGTAATACACCCGGATCAATAACCACACCGTTACCAATAACTGGAATTACGTTAGGTGAAAGAATTCCTGAAGGTAGTAAGTGAAGTGCGTACTTTTGATCGCCGATAACAACTGTGTGACCTGCGTTGTTTCCGCCTTGATAGCGAACTACATAATCAACGCGATCTCCCAGTAAATCGGTAGCTTTACCCTTGCCTTCGTCGCCCCATTGAGCTCCAAGCAAAACAAGTGCTGGCATTGGTAAAGCCTCTCCGATTACGTAGGGTAATTACTTAAGTGATGAAGTTCCTGTTGAACGTAGATCTTCACATGCACGTGCAACACGAGCAGCCATGCCAGCTTCAGCAGCCTTACCCCACGCACGTGGGTC
>JBEATO010000026.1:0-3247 GCA_041161945.1 Actinomycetota bacterium | reverse complement strand
GCCTACTCCGTGCATGATCTAGAAGATGCGATTTTTGCTAATCAAGTATCGGTAAAGAATTTTGAAAGAGATTTTGAAGATCTCTATGTAGTAATGGTCCGCGACTATGGAAGTGATGCTTCTGCGCAAGAAGCAGTAGATGCCCATAAGCGTTTATCAGCTCTTTCTGCTTGGCCGCATTACTACGATGGAACACATCGCTCTCTTGCACGGTTAAAAGATTCAACAAGCCAGCTCATTGGTCGCTTTGTTCTAGCTGCAGAGTTGGAAACACGCAAAATTCATGGTGATGGTCCACTTTCTCGCTATAGCGCAGACCTTGAAATCCCACGTGAGCAAAAAATTGAAGTAGATTTCTTAAAGGCCATTGCTGGGCACTACTTAATCAATGCTGCGCATTCACAAGATCGTTATGCCAAGCAGCAGGTAATTATCAGCGAACTCGTTGAAATGCTACGTGCCAGTGCACCGCAGGAACTCGATTCCTTCTTCCTTAAAAGCTGGAATGAAGCCGGTGATGAAATGGCTCGTATGCGCGTGATTATCGATCAAGTAGCGGCCTTAACTGACCCTGGCGCATATGCCCTCCATGCCGCTTTGTTAGCTTCTCGTTAAGATGAACCTATGAGCGGTCGTATTAAGGATGAAGATGTTGCATACATCCGTGATCGCGCACCTATTGATGAAATCGTAGGGGAGTATGTTCAATTAAAAAGTGCCGGTGGCGGACAAAAGAAAGGTCTGTGTCCTTTTCACGATGAGAAATCTCCTTCATTTCACGTAACACCGAGCAAAGGCTATTTCCACTGCTTTGGTTGCCAAACTGGTGGCGACGTCATCGCTTTCTTAATGAAGATTGATCATCTAACTTTTACTGAAACTATTGAACGCCTTGCAGATCGCATGGGATACACATTGCGATATGACGAAGGTGGTTCATCAACTCCCACTTTTTCATCTGGTGCTCGCTCACGCTTAATTGCTGCTAACACAGAGGCTGCTCGTTTTTATCAAGAGCAACTCAATACTTCTCCAGATGCTGCGCACGGCAGAGATTTACTCACCAAACGCGGTTTTGATAAAGATGCATGCATGCAATTTGGTGTGGGATTTGCACCAGATGAATGGGATGCGTTGACTAAGCATCTACGAGCACAGGGCTACAGCATCGATGAACTTGAAACAGCTGGTCTTTCAAAGATGGGACAACGTGGACCTATCGATCGATTCCGCAACCGTTTAACGTGGCCAATTAGAGATATCTCTGGAGATGTTGTTGGTTTTGGTTGTCGCAAATTAGCAAGTGATGAAGAAGATCAAGGCCCTAAATATCTCAATACTCCAGAGACACCTGTCTATAAAAAGAGCCAAGTTCTCTATGGTTTAGATGCCGCTAAAAAAGAGATTGCAAAGAAGCGCCAGGCCGTCATAGTTGAGGGATATACCGATGTCATGGCTGCTCAATTAGCTGGCATCACAACAGCGGTTGCAACCTGTGGCACAGCATTTGGCGCAGACCACATCCGTATCTTGCGCCGACTATTGATGGATGATGATTCATTTAGAGGCGAAGTAATCTTTACTTTCGATGGTGATGCTGCCGGACAAAAGGCTGCTCTTCGCGCATTTAGTGAAGATCAAAAGTTTGTTACGCAAACATTTGTAGCCGTTGAGCCAGATGGCTTAGATCCATGCGATCTGCGTCAACAAAAAGGTGATTTAGCTTTACGCGATTTAATTGCCCGCAGAGTTCCACTCTTTGAGTTCGCAATCCGAGCCGAACTTGCACATCACAAGTTAGATAGTGCTGAGGGCCGAGTTAATGCACTTAATGCTGCAGCACCACTTGTTGCACAGATTCGCGATAAATCACTTCGCCCTGAATACACACGTTTACTCGCAGGATGGCTGGGAACAGAGGTTGAAATCGTTTCAAAAGCTGTTGCTCAAGGCGTGAAGAGTCAACCTAAAGTCAGCGATTCCATTGAGCCAACAACTGAAGAGAGTAATTGGCGACCAGATCCCAATGAAGCACGTCTGATTTTAGAGCGCGAAGTACTAAAAGCCAGATTGCAAGAAGCGGCACTGTTCACTGGAACTCTATGGAGTGATATTGAGCCAGGTGCATTTACGCATCCTGCCTATAAAGAACTACGTAAAACCATTGATGAAACTCCTGCAATATCAGCAGAGACCATAAGTGATGAGAGAATCAAAACTTTGTTTACCGAGTTAACTGTTGAACCAATTCGCGCTGATGGGAAACCAAGCGCTGCCTATGTTGAGAGCATTGTTGCCAGGTTGCGCGAAGTTGCAATATCGCGCTCCATTGCAGAACTTAAATCATCGCTCCAGCGACTCAATCCAGTCGAAAATGAAATTGAATACAACGCAGCTTTTGCCCAATTAGTTGCCCTAGAAAGTGCCCGTAGAAATCTGCATGATTTGGCGCTCGGGGGCCTTTAAAAACCCTCAATTTCAGCCAAGGCCTGTGCGTGCGCTAGAGTTTGCGCTCTATTGATCCCTGATAGCTCAACGGCAGAGCAGTCGACTGTTAATCGACAGGTTCTTGGTTCGAATCCAAGTCAGGGAGCTTTTCTACTCGGCCTTTTTTCAGACTCACCTTTACTATGTATCTTATGAGCATGCTTAAAAGCTACGTGCGAACAGCCAATTCATCATGGCGCAACCAGGCACCGGCTTTGCGAGTGATGCGGCTATGGCTTGGCATTACTTGGATTTATGCGGGTTGGGATAAAGCCAGTGATCCAGGTTTTCTAGAAGCGGGCTCTTCTACTTATATAGGAACACAGCTATCTGGATTTTCAACTCATTCCCCAGCTAGCTTTGTCTTTGATACGTTAATTGAGCACGCCACTGTGGTGGGTGGATTTGTAATAATTTCAGAGTTTGCAATCGGACTTGCCACACTCCTGTGGGTAGCTCCGCGTTTGGCAGCGTTCGGTGGATTTTTGATGTCGCTAGGTTTGTGGCTTGCTGATACTTTTCATGTCTCTCCCTATTTCTTGGCAAGTAATACGGCATATGCAGTTTTGTGGTTGTCCTATTTATTACTCTTAATCGGAAATGGCAAGCGAAAGGTCTTTACAATGTCATTAGAGCGTCGCAGTGTGTTACGCGTTGGAATAACTGGTGCTTTAGCAGTTGCATTTGCAGGAGCGGGTAAGTTCTTTGCTAAAGCTGCGCCTGCAACTAGTACTTCGGCAGCGGGCAAAGGCACAAAGAT
>JBEATO010000001.1:0-2561 GCA_041161945.1 Actinomycetota bacterium | reverse complement strand
CATCAAATGCAGCGCTATTGGTGCATGCTCTAGAGCATCGTCCAGATCTTCTCCACACTGCAACTGCTGACTTTTTGCATCAGTCATATCGCAAAGAAGCAATGCCACAATCTTTTGCGCTCTTAACAAAGCTTCGCAACGCTGGTGTTGCAGCCTTTATTTCAGGTGCTGGTCCAACAGTTTTGGTACTTCATACCGGCGGTCCATCTGAGGCTGAAGAACTGCGCAGAGCTGCTGGAGATAAATTCGTTGCAACTGAACTTGGCATTGCCCGCCAAGGAGCCAACGTAATCTCCGCGTAATTTTGCTGATTTTGCCTATCAGCGCCTTGAGGTGCTAACCTTTCCCTATCTGAACGGCCCTTATCTAGCGGCCAGCAACACATCAGGTAAATCTAAAAAAACATCCACGGCTTAACGGGATATATCTAAAACCTGTTGACCTATATAGAAAAGAAACACATGACAACAGAAATTGAACCTGTACGTTCGAACAGTCCTGAGCTTTCTGCAATGACTCTTCCTAAGTTAAAGACAGTAGCAACACAACTTGGTGTCGATGGCGCAGCAAAGATGAAGAAGGACGCTCTTGTAGAGGCGATCGCTGATTTACAGGCAAAGAACCGCGAAGCTGCTAAAGCTGAACGCGAAGCCCGCCGCGAAGCCCGCAATAAGAACAAGAAGGAAGCTAAGAGCTCAAATAACTCTGCTTCAAATGAAGATTCAGATGATGATGGCGATGATTCACCGTCAGCACCTCAAAGCAACACAGATCGTGGCAACCGTGGTGATCGCTTTGATCGCAATGACCGCCATGCACGTGGACGTGATCGCAACCGTGATCGCAACCGTGATCGTGGACCACGTGAAGAGCGTGAACCAGTAATTGGTGAAGACGATGTCTTAGTACCAGTCGGTGGTCTACTCGATATTCTTGAAAGCTACGCATTTATCCGCACAGCTGGATACCTTCCAGGACCTAACGATGTCTATGTTTCATTGCAGCAAGTGCGCAAAAACGGACTCCGCAAGGGCGATGTTGTAACAGGCCAGGTTCGCCAACCTCGTGAGGGTGAAACTAAGCAGAAGTTCAATGCACTTATTACTCTTGAAACAGTTAATGGAATGACTCCGGAAGAAGCGCGCAATCGCGTTGAATTCGGCAAGTTGACTCCTCTTTATCCTCAGGAGCGCTTGCGCCTTGAGACGGAGCCAAATGTATTGACAACTCGCGTTATCGATTTGATTGCACCAATTGGTAAAGGTCAGCGCGGACTTATTGTTTCGCCTCCTAAGGCTGGTAAGACAATGGTTTTACAGTCAATTGCAAACGCAATTACAACTAATAACCCAGAGTGTCACTTGATGGTTGTTCTAGTTGATGAGCGTCCAGAAGAAGTTACAGATATGCAGCGCTCAGTTAAGGGTGAAGTTATTGCTTCAACTTTCGACCGCCCAGCCGATGACCACACAACAATTGCAGAACTTGCAATCGAGCGCGCAAAGCGTCTAGTTGAACTTGGTCACGATGTAGTTGTTCTTCTTGACTCAATCACTCGTTTGGGCCGTGCATACAACATCGCAGCTCCAGCATCAGGTCGAATTCTCTCTGGTGGTGTTGATTCAGCAGCCCTCTATCCACCTAAGAAGTTCTTCGGTGCTGCTCGTAATATTGAAGATGGCGGATCACTCACGATTCTTGCAACAGCACTTGTTGATACAGGTTCTCGTATGGATGAAGTTATTTTCGAAGAGTTTAAGGGAACTGGAAACATGGAGCTCATCCTTGATCGCAAGATGGCCGATAAGCGCATCTTCCCTGCGGTTAACGTTGTTGCATCTGGAACACGTAAGGAAGAAATCCTTATGGGTTCAGAAGAACTAAACATTGTTTGGAAGCTACGTCGTGTTCTTCACGCACTAGAGCCACAAGCAGCACTTGAACTTCTTCTTGAGAAGATGAAGGGCACTAAGTCCAACGTCGAGTTCTTGATGCAGATCCAGAAGACAACCTCTGGACCTGACGACTCAAAGTAAGCGTAAATTTCGTAAATCGCGGGCCATCGCCTACGATTTAGCCCTGTTAACCAAGCCGTTTGGTTCACCCGCAAGGGACCCAAACATTAAAGAAGGAATAACCATGAAGCCAGAGATCCACCCAGAGTACAAAGAAACCCAAGTAACTTGTGGTTGCGGTGAGAAGTTTGTTACCCGCTCAACAGTTGCAAGCGGTTCAATCTATGTTGAAGTGTGTTCTGTATGCCACCCGTTCTACACCGGCAAGCAGCGCATCCTTGATACTGGTGGTCGCGTAGCTAAGTTCGAAGAGCGCTTCGGTAAAAAAGAAGCTAAGTAGCTTTCTAAAGAAACCGCATCGCAGCCCTTATCGGGTTGCGGTCGCGGTTTTTTTATTTTCACTTTAAACACAAACAGGAACTCGAATTGAAAGGAGAAGCCAATGACAAGTGATCGTTTCGCATCCGCCCATGAAATGGTGCGCGAATACGCCGAACTTGAAGCCAAGATGGCTGATCCTTCTATCCATGAAGATCAAAACAATGC
>JBEATO010000151.1:0-7262 GCA_041161945.1 Actinomycetota bacterium | reverse complement strand
TCACCATCGTGGTAGAGGCGTACTAAGGCTTTTGCAAAGATGTAGCTATTAGGAATTCGCACACGCAGGGTTACGCTCTCACCCACTTCTGGTGCTGCATTACTTACATATAACTCACTACCGTCATGGTGCGGGGATGGCGATGCTTGAATACGGTAGCTCATACTTTTTCCCCTTCGAATTAATGACTTCAGCGCGAAGTTCTAACTTTTGACTTGGAAACTCTAACGGGTCAATATAAATGGTGTAAGGCGCATTTGTATCTGTGCCCAGTGAAAGCCATGGTTGATCAGCTGAGGTCCTATAGAAGAAAGTAACCTTCAAGAGATCTTTGGAAGTAACTGCTGCCTTTGTTTCATAATAACCAGTCAGAAAATCCATCTTTGAAGTTAACTTTCCAATCTTTACATCGGTCTTATCAATAGCCTTATTGGCCTTTAAAACAACTGTTGATAGGGCTGGCACGGTGATTGTCACGACTTCATTCTTATTAGACATAGTCGGCTTACCCAGGAGAGTTTTCCAGCCACCAGTAGAAGTTGCACTCGTTATAGAAGCTTTCATTGCCTTCGTTGAACTGTTGAATGCAACTAGGTACTCACGCTTTTCAGCATCATCCTTCTTTGAAATCACCAATAGCTCATCTTTGGCATATCGAACCTGCATAGATGAATTTGCTAACCCTGGATTTGATCCTCTTAAGGCTGCTAAAACTTTGAGGTACTTAGCAATTGGGTGAGAATCTGTAATTGAGAAAGAGTCGCCAGTTCCAATGGGATTGCTGCCCACTCGGGCCTCTGTTTTCCAAATTCCAACTTTAGTTGAAAACATATCTTGACGAGCCAATTGATCAGAGCCTGATCCTGTGCCAATCATTCCAACTTCATCGCCGTAGTAAACCGATGGAATACCACGGGTTAAATACATCAATGCATGCCCTAGTAAAGTTCTTGGTAGTAGTTCACTGGACTTATTAATTCGCTTTGATTCAATAATCTTTGCTGCACGGCCCATGTCATGATTGCCCAAGAAAGTCACAAGGTTGCTGGCATCTGATGTTGCTGTTGTATAGAGATCATCATAGGCAAAGAGGTTCTCGACCACAGTTGCATCTGAATAACCTGCAGCAAACTCAGCGGCAGTTCGCTGGAATGGGAAATCCAAAACAGTTTGAATCTTGTTCTTGCGTACATAGTTCATCAGGTTGATTGGGTTAACATCCCAAACTTCACCAAAGATTGTGAAGTTATCAATTCCTACTGATTTAGCTGCTGCATTTATTTGTGGAGACCAGTTTTTAAAGAACTCATCATCTACATGGCGAGCTGTGTCCACACGAAAGCCTGAAAGTCCGTAATCCTTAATCCACTGGCCATACACATCGGCCCAGCCGTTATAAACAACAGGTTTTTCAGTTGCTATGTCATCTAAACCATAGAAGTCACCAATTTGAGTACATGGGCCATCACCCCAGCAGTTACTCATAGACCCGACGTTGTGATAATTACTTAAGTCATTGAGCCACGCTGGATTCTTGGCGTTGAGCAGATCAGCAGATAAATAAGCGGTCTTATCGTTATATGCGATTACATCGCCCGTGTGGTTTGTGACGATGTCCAAGATTAATTTTAGATTGAGTTTCTTGGCACATGCTGCAAATGCAACCATTTCTGCCTTAGTACCCAAATGTGGATCTACATTTAAAAAGTCAACGCCCCAATATCCATGATAGCCAGCACCGTTGGGAGTCGGCTTTTGTTGGACAACAAGTGGAGTAACCCAGACTGCAGTAAAACCTAACTTCTTAATACGAGCTAAGCCGTTATCGCCTTCACTGCATGTTCCAGTTAAACCCTTTAAATCCCCGCCATGAAAGAATGCAGTCTCCCTTGGGTTATAACCTGGAAATGAATCATTTGATGTGTCACCGTTGAGATAACGATCAGGAAATACAAAATAGATTAAATCTTTTGATAATCCGACTTTTACAGGATCAGCTGTGGGTGTTGCGGCAAAAGATGTAGTTGCCAGGGCGAGCAGAAGTGAAGTAACTACAAAGAGTACAAACCTCTTTTTCAAGATTAACCCTTAACCGATCCTGCAGTTAATCCACTCACAATGTATTTCTGTAATGATAAGAAGATAATGACAATTGGTATGGAAGCCAAGATTGATCCTGCAGCAAATGGACCCCAGTTTTGTGAATACTGACCACCGATAAACTGTTGCAATCCAACTGCCACAGTTCTACTTTCCATATCAACTAAGAACAAGCGGGCCAAAATAAACTCATTGAAGGTTCCAATAAAGCTCAGCAGTGAAACAACAGCTAATACTGGTGCGGCAAGTGGCACGAAAATAAGCCAGAATGTTTGAACTTCTGAGGCTCCATCAATCTTTGCCGCCTCATCTAACTCTGCGGGAATTGAATCAACAAAGCCCTTGAGCAACCAGATGTTCACACCCATTGCTCCGCCCAAATAGACAAGAAGTAGGCCGGCTCGTGTGCCTAAACCAATCGATGGAGCAAATGAATAAACGCGCTCCATGATTACATAGACGGCAGAGATGGCAAGGATTGCTGGGAACATCTGAACAAGGAGCAATAGTTGAATACCCTGCTTGCGTCCCTTGAATTTAAGGCGACTGAATGCAAAAGCTGAAGCAGAACCGATTATGACTGAGAGAACAGCAACTGCTCCCGCAATGATCAGAGAGTTCTGTACCCATGACAAATAAGGAATTGTGGGGTTATTAAACAAGAGCTGATAGTTCTTAAATGAGATTTCTTGTGGAATAAATGAGGTCAGCTGCAAGCTTCCGGACGAGGCAAAGGATGAAATCACAACAAGATAGAGTGGAAAGAGAGCAAACAGGCAGATAGAGATGGCGATGATGTGGCGCCATGAGTCATGCATTAACCGCTTTTTCATCCGAATGTCTCCAATACCTTGGATTTTTTCAGACTATAAAGAGAAATAGAAGCAACGAGGACGAAGATGATGAGTGAAATAGCACTTGCAAGACCCAGATCCTGTGTGCCCGTACCGAATGCAATCTTGTAGGTATAGCTAATCAAGATATCTGTGGCTCCTGCAATTTCTCCATCTAGTTCTTTGCGTGGGCCACCACCTGTGAGCAAGTAAATCAAATTGAAGTTATTGAAGTTAAATGCAAATGAGGCAATCAAAAGCGGTGAAAGAATCTGCAATAGGAGAGGCAAAGTAATCTTACGGAAAATCTGTCGTGGATTAGCGCCATCAATTGCAGCTGCTTCAAGTAGTTCACTTGGAATAGCTTGTAGTGATCCACTTGAAATTAAATAGAAATATGGGAATCCAAGCCAGAGATTTACAAGGATCACAGCAACACGAGCGAAGTTGGGATCAGAGAACCAAGCAATATCGCTGCCAAAGAGCGTATTGATTGCACCGAACTCGGTGTTAAACATTCCGCCCCAAATCAAGATACTCATAACACTTGGCATCGCATATGGAAGCACCAAGATCGAGCGATAGATTCGACGCCCAAATATTGGACGATTCAAAGCAAGTGCAAGTAAGAGGCCTAAAGCAAAGGTTGTTAAAACAGTGAGAAGAGCAAATGCCACAGTCCATATAAAGACTCGAACTAACGGCTCACGCACCCGTGGATCAGTGATGATTTTTGAGTAGTTTTCAAACCAAATGGGTGCTCTCCAGCCTGGCTCTAAAATCGCAGTTTTATCATCAACGAGAGCGTAGTTTCCACGACCGTTATCGCGATAAATGCTGCCATTTACTAGATTCCTAAACTCATCAGTTACAGGTAAGTATTCCAAGACTTGGCGAGAAACTATTCCTGCTTCAAAGCCTTCTAGGGCAATGAAGTACTCGCCTTCATATTGAAATTGGATTTTAGAGAATGACTTATCAGCACCAGCCATTTGAGCATCAGTCAAGATTGTGAAATTCGGAGCAGTGATTGCAACACCATATTCATTTAGGGTTACATCATTTGCCGCCACAGGAATTCGTAAATCTGCTGTCGAGATGAAATATTTTAAGTTTGTAATATCTGAAATAAGAATTGCTTCTTTGCCATCATAGGTTCCCAATTTGATATCAAATGATGTTCCAGATGGGTCGGCTTCAATTCCGCGGATCTTGACCTGAACTATTGCCTCTTCTTTAGAGATGATGTTTCCGGTCTTGTAGTTAAAGCCTGACATCGTTACCGTATAAAGAATTGGTCCGATTACAAAGGCAATAAGAAGCAGGATGCCGGGAATGAAGAATTTGAGTGGGATTGAGATTTTGGTTAAGTAAGTTAAAGCCAATGCAAGGACTGTTAGAGCTAAAAAGGCTGAGATTACATACTCTCTTTGAGCAAAAGCGCTCTGGGCCAACATAATTAAAACAGCTGAGGCAAGGCTAACGAAAATGATCTTAAGCAAGAGGGCTACTTTGCCTCTTATTAAGTAGGTCATTCTCATAGGTCCTAACTCAGTTGATGAAAAGAGTAATGCGGGCGAGATACTCGCCCGCATTACTCGACTTCAGTATTTAATTTGGGTAAACCAAATCATTTATAGATCGCTCTTACCTGCTTCGACGTTTACACGCCAGATTGAAGCTAGCTTAGATGCTTCTTTAACTGCATCCTTGCCGTCGATGAGTACTGCGGTCCAGTAAGCAGGAGCTGAATCCCAGTAGTTAGCGCCACCCTTGTTTGTATTAAGGAATGCGCCGATCTGTGGAATACCTGCAAGGCTTGCAGCAGAACCGAATCCGCGCTGAGCAGCTGAAACAGTTGCATCAGCTTGAGCACCCTTTTCTGCTGGTGGGCGCTTCTCTAGAGTCTGGTAGCGAACCTGTCCATCAGTTGAAGCAAAGAAGTTAGTAAGAAGTGACTTAGCGCCAGCTTCTACTCCATGCTTTGCAGCAAATGTTGTTAGAAGTGCACCGCTAACGCTTCCGAACATACGTCCGTAAGTGCCATCTTTTACACCTGGAACTGGCATGAGATTCATTGTGAATCCCTTTGCAACATAATCTGCCCATTCCCAGTTACCAATAACTGCGTAAGGAACTGTTCCTGCAAGGAAGTTGTCCTTGCAACCTGTATCTGTTGCTGGGAAGAAGCCATTGCTCTTCTTTCCATCCATCAAATACTTGCGAACGTTGCTACCAAATGTTGTTGCGCTAAATGTTCGTCCGTAAACGATTCCACCGCGTGAGTTGAATTGGTATGCATCTGCGCCGAGTGCTGAGAATACTGAGTGAGCTCCCCATGACATTCCGCCGCCTGCAATACAAAGTCCAGCCTTAAGACCCTTTGAGGCTTTGAGTGACTTGTAGTTTGAAACCATTTCACCAAAAGTCTTTGGTGCTGATGAAACAAGCTTGGTGTTGTAGATCATTGCAACGTTGTTGATGTCTACAGGAACGCCGTAAAGCTTGCCCTTGTAAGTTAAATCTAGGAACTGTGTTGGATTGAAACGTGCTTTAACTGCAGCAGTAAGTGCTAGTGGTGCCAACTTTCCGCTCTTAGCGCCAGTTGGAACCCAGTCATTTCCACCAACAACAATGTCTGGTCCTGATGCATCAGTTGCTTTATCGAAAGCATCTTTTAGTGCATCAAAGCTTGAAAAAGTAACAACCTTGACTGTGTAACCAGCAACCCAGTCACCCTTGGCTGCAATTACCTTAGTTAGGTTTGGCCCGCGAGATTCATCTGCCCACACAACGATTTCTGTGGCAGCACTTGCTGATGGTGCTACAAGTGTTGAAACTGCAAGCGCGAATGCTGCGAAAACGCCAGCAAATCCGAAACGCTTTGTATTCATTTATATCCTCCATGGATGGAATTCGCGCATACGAGGGCATGCGCTATTGAGGATATTCCACACGTGAACAGGCCCGTAATCAAATTAGAAAGGCCCTATTAGGCACCCAGGTAGCTCGTTTTACCCGATTGTTATAAAGGCTTCCCGTTGCAGGTCAGGCTTGCAGTCTTACTTGTGGAGCTGCTCGACCGTGCCATCCCAGCCCTTAACGGCTTCAGGCTTGCGTGGAGCCTTACCGATATAGCGTGCTGATGGGCGGATTAAACGACCTGTGCGCTTTTCTTCCAAGATATGTGCTGACCAACCTGCAGTGCGCGCAGCAGTAAACATTGAAGTAAATAGGTGCGCAGGAACTTCTGCGAAGTCCAAAATAATCGCTGCCCAGAACTCAACATTTGTTTCAAGAACGCGATCTGGTTGACGCTCGCGCAGTTCCTTTAGCGCTGCTTGCTCTAGAGCTTCAGCAACTGCATAACGAGGAGCATTTAATTCTTTAGCGGTACGACGCAATGTGCGAGCACGTGGATCTTCTGCGCGATAAACGCGGTGACCAAATCCCATAAGACGTTCTTTACGATCTAATAATCCCTTTACATATGCAGTTGCATCGCCAGACTTTTCAACTTCTTCAATCATGTGTAGCACGCGTGATGGTGCACCACCATGTAGTGGACCTGACATCGCACCGATAGCACCTGAAAGTGCAGCTGCAACATCAGCACCAGTAGAAGCAATAACGCGAGCTGTAAATGTTGATGCATTCATTCCGTGCTCAGCAGCAGAAACAAAGTAAGCATCAATTGCACGAACATGTGCTGGATCGGGTTCTCCGCGCCAGCGAATCATCATGCGCTCAACAACTGTGTGTGCCTTATCAATTTCAGCCTCTGGAATAACTGGTGCAATTTGTCCGCGGGCAGCTTGTGCCAAGTATGAAAGAACCATCACAGATGCGCGCGCAAGGTTGCTGCGAGCTTCCGCATCATCAATATCGAGAAGTGGCTTGAATCCCCACGCTGGTGCCAACATTGAAATCGCTGCCTGCACATCTACTCGCACATCACCTGAGTGCACTGGCAAAGGAAACTTTTCTGCATTGGGAAGACCTGGATTAAATTCATCATCAACAAGTAGTCCCCATACGTTTCCAAATGAAACGCGCCCAACTAGATCTTCGATATCAACTCCGCGGTAGCGAAGCGCGCTACCTTCTTTATCTGGCTCTGCGATTTCAGACTCAAACGCAATTACACCTTCAAGGCCTGGCTTGAAATCTTCTGACACGGTGAGCCCCTTTGAGCGAAGTAAAGTTTCTTGCAGGGGTCAATTCTGCCCCCAAGCAAGGGGTGCTGGCGACCACACCCTATGAGGATGCACTCAGAGCCAAAGTGAGGTTCGATACATCCATGGCTGAAAATGAGTTCTCTCGCGACGA
>JBEATO010000150.1:0-6333 GCA_041161945.1 Actinomycetota bacterium | reverse complement strand
AACTTCCTTATCGCGACAGCACAGAAAAGGCATACTCAACTGATGCCAATATCTTGGGTGCAACACATGAGGCAAAGTCTTTAGAGAATCTAGATACTTCAGTTGAGCTCGTGCAGCCAATCATGGGAGTTCGCTTCTGGGATCCGGCCGTAAAGATTGAAACTGAAGATGTGAAGATTTCTTTTGTTCAAGGACGCCCGGTTGCTATTAATGGTAAGTCATTTGATGATGTTGTGGCATTAATGAAGGAAGCTAATGCAATTGGTGGCCGTCATGGTCTTGGCATGGCTGATCAGATTGAAAACCGCATCATTGAAGCTAAGAGCCGTGGGATTTATGAAGCTCCAGGAATGGCGCTGCTCTTTATTGCCTATGAGCGTTTAATCAGTGCAATTCATAATGAAGACACCATTGCCAACTATCACGCAGAGGGCCGCCGCTTAGGTCGCTTGCTCTATGAAGGTCGTTGGTTAGATCCACAGTCCCTAATGCTGCGTGAATCATTGCAACGCTGGGTGGCATCTGCTGTTACCGGCGAAGTCACTTTGCGCATGCGCCGCGGTGATGATTATTCAATTATTAATACAACTGGTCCTGCACTTAGCTATGCACCAGAGAAACTATCTATGGAGCGCACAGAAAACGCGGCCTTTGGTCCAGTTGATCGCATTGGCCAGCTGACTATGCGAAATCTTGATATCGCAGATACTCGCGCCAAGCTTGAGATGTATAGAGCGCAAGGCCAACTTGGTAATGGTGAATTTAAGTTAATCGGCGAACTCGAATAAAGGATGGAAATGAATTCAAAAGTCAGAAACTTAGCAATTGCAGCAGTAATCGCGCTTGTGATTACATCCCTTTCAGCATGTGGAGGAAAAGAAACAGTGGCAGAAACATCATCTAACGGCCTACCGGCAGTAACAGCTAATGCTGGTGAAGCACCAACAATTACTGCACCAAGTGGTGCAGCTCCAACAACTCTACAAACCCAAGACATCATTGTTGGATCGGGTACTGAAGTTCAAGCTTCTTCTACTCTGACCGTTCATTACACATTGATGACATGGTCAAATGGTTCAATCGTTGAGTCTTCATGGTCAGGTGGACAACCTGCAACGTTTCCACTTGCTGGTGTGATTGCAGGATGGCAACAGGGATTACCTGGTGCAAAAGTTGGTGGACGTCGTTTACTCGTTATTCCAGCAGATCTTGGTTATGGCCCAAATGGCTCAGGCCCAATCGGTCCAAATGAAACTCTGATCTTTGTTGTGGACATCATCGCTGTTTCATAACAAGGCTTAAAGCAAACCCCATCAGCCACAGTGGCTGGTGGGGTTTTCTCTTTGTTCATCGTGTGTTTACCCAATCCATGTACGCTCTATACATGAAGAAGGTTTTCGCTGAGTTTCTAGGCACTGCCCTTTTAGTTGCAATAGTCGTTGGTTCAGGCATTATGGCTACAAATCTTTCACAAGATGTCGGCGTGCAACTACTAATAAATACGATTTCAACAGTGTTTGGTCTCTATGTACTAATCACAATTTTGGCTCCAATAAGCGGAGCTCAGTTCAACCCAGTTGTAACAATGGTTGATCTGATCCAAGGCAAGAGCTCAACTATTCAATTTATTCAATATTCGGTTGCTCAAGTACTAGGTGCAATAACAGGAGCAATCCTGGCTAATGCAATGTTTAGCTTTCCATTACTTGAAGCCTCTACGAAGATACGCTCAGGTGGCAATCTCTATATTGGCGAAATAGTTGCCACTGCGGGTTTAATTCTTTTAATCAATCTTTTGGTTAATCAGAAAAACCTTGTTGTAATCCCCGCAGCCGTTGCTGCATGGATTGGAAGTGCTTACTTCTTCACAAGCTCCACATCCTTTGCAAACCCTGCAGTCACCATTGGACGAATCTTTAGTGACTCTTTTGCTGGAATTGCGCCAGAGTGCGCACCGAAGTTCATTGCTGCTCAAGTACTCGGTGCTCTTATTGGCTTAGGTTTAACAAAAGTGCTCACACATGAGAAATAAACCAACCGTTCTATTTGTATGTGTTCATAACGCAGGCCGATCCCAAATGGCAGCAGGTTTCATGAAGGAATTAGGGCAAGATCGCGTAGAAGTTCTCTCTGCGGGCTCTGCGCCAAAGGATTCAATAAATCCTGTTGCAATTGCAGCGATGGCTGAGCTAGGCATTGATATTGCAAACAATGTTCCAAAGATTCTCACACCAGAGGCAGTTCAAGCATCTGATGCCGTTATAACAATGGGCTGCGGTGATGCTTGCCCGTTCTATCCAGGCAAGCGATATGAAGATTGGGTCTTAGAAGATCCTGCAGGACAAGGCATTGAATCAGTACGAGTGATTAGAGATGAAATCAAGAAGCGCGTTGAAACATTGCTCAGCGAGCTTTTAGCTTAACCAAACAGGAACTTAACTCCAGCAATTAGCAACACGAATCCCAAGGCCCGCTTAACACCTATGGATGAGAATCTTGTAATGCCAAAGCGTGTGCCAATAAGGGCTCCTAGTAACACGGCAACAACAAAGACCGGTAGCTCACTTGGCAGTGATGATGTTGATTGAAGATTGCCAAGTAATCCAGCAACTGAATTAACAAAAATAAAGGCAGCAACAGTTCCACTAGCTGCTTTAACACTCACCCAACCCAACCAAATGATGAGGGGGGAGAGGAATATGCCGCCTCCTGTGCCAGTAATTCCAGATAACAAACCAACGCCTGCGCCCATAAAGATTGCTAGAGGCTTATTTACTTCGCGGTGAGCTTTATCAGTTTGCAACGCTTGAATTAAAAAGCGCAAGCCGGATAGAAGAAGTAGTACGCCAATTACTGGCTTATAGACATTGCTAGGCAGATTGATACGTCCACCAATAAAGGCAGCTGGTACAGATCCGATAATCAGGAATAGAAAAAGAGTTTTATTGAAGAAATTGCTCTTGATATAGCGAAGTGCAGTAAAAGAGGAGACAAAGATGTTAAGAGTAAGCGCTGTTGGTCTAATTACTGCGGGGGGAAGATCAAAAAGAGTCATCACGGCTATATATGCCGAAGCACCTGCGTGACCCACGGAGGTGTAGAGAATTGCTCCTAGAAATAAACAACCAGCTATTAGGAGCGTCTGTGCTTCAAACACTACTGAACAGCTTTAACTATCTGTTCACTGAGCCATGTGCGAAGGTTGTATGCATCATCGACCATGAAACCATGGCCAAAGAATCCATGAATCATTCCTGGGTATTCCTTCATTGTCACAGGAACCCCTGCTTTTTCTAGCGCAGCTGCATAGTTAGCACCATCATCGCGCAAGACATCATGCTCAGCTAAACCGATAATGGCTGGTGCAACGTTTTTGAAAGTAGTTGCTCGCGCAGGAATGGCATATTTATTGTTCATATGAGCCTCTGGAACATAGAGACCCCAACACCATTGCATTCCAATGCTTTCTAAACCAAAACCAGTTTCATGAGCACGATATGACTGAGATTGATAATCGGTATCTAGGCATGGATAGATAAGCATTTGGTAGGCCAGCTTCACATCACCAGTATCTGCAGCTTTGAGTGCAACTGCTGCAGCTAAATTACCTCCTGCGCTATCGCCCCCCACGCCAATCTTTGTTGGATCAATTCCAAAGCGCGCAGCGTTCTTTGCAACCCAGAGCAGACCTGCATAACAATCATCAAAAGGTGTTGGGAATGGATGCTCTGGCGCTTTTTGATAGTTAATTCCAATTACCACAAAACCAGTCTCTGCAGCGATGTTAGACATCTGTGGGGCATAGCGAAGTGTCCAGCTAAATACCCAACCACCACCGTGGAAATAAACAAGTGCGGGTGCATTGGGTTTAACGTTCTTAGGACGGAAAATCACTGCATGCAGATCTGCTGTTGGAGAGGTGAAATAGGTATGTTCGGTGTTCACATCATTGGATTCAGGACCTGCATACTTTAAGTAATCAGCAGCATCTGCTCTGCGCTCTTCTAAAGTTGCATCTGCCGGCATTGGATTATTGGCGGCGGTGTAGTCGAGGAAGGCTTTGGCCTGTGGGTGCATAGTCATGGATGCAAGGCTATTCCAACTCTCATGAGTGCGCTCTACACTTTCACTCATGTCTATCGCCCACCACGTATACACCGCAGTGGATTGCGCTAACCCAGTATCCCTTGCCCGCTTCTATGCAGAGATAACTGGTTGGCGGGTTGGAGAGCTAGATGACTCTGAAGATAAAGTGGAGTGGGTAGATCTATTTCATAAAGGTGTGCGCATGATGGCTTTCCAAAAAATCTCCAACTACATCCCACCCACCTGGCCAGAAGGGCCCATTCCCCAGCAACTTCATTTTGATTTTCATGTCACAGATTTAGATCTTGGCGAGATCAAAATATTGGCAATTGGTGCCACCAAGCATGAAGTGCAACCAGGTACAAACTTTAGAGTCTATTTAGATCCAGAAGGTCACCCATTTTGCTTGGTGAAGAATCCTCAATAACGCCTTATGGGGGCCTTCATGGTTGAAAGAAAAACTCGGGCTCACTTGCGTAAGTGAGTGGTGAGGGACTCGTTGTCAAACCTTTAAACCATTCCCTTTGAACCACTATGTGGATATATCCGTTCTTGACTCATCACTAATATTAGAGATAGCCAGGGACAAATCAAGGGTATTGAAAGACATATAAGCATGTTCCCATTACCATTTTGGAATGCGGATCAAGGGCGGTGTTGCTAAAGGGTTGCTCATTAGCATGATCCTTGCCTTGATCCCTCTTTCTGCCTTTGGAACTAACCATGCAGGACCAAAGACGCCAAGTTGTGGAAATTACAAAGTAAGCACTAACGAGATAATTGTGGGTGTTAAATTTCCAAAAGGCACCTATCAAATAAATGCATTTGGAATTTCTTGTGCAAAAGTGATGGGCAGTAAAGGTCTATTTGCCAAGTTTCTGAAATTGAAAGATAAAGATCCATTACCTAAACCTTGGTATTACCTGGCAGATGCAGTAGGTGCACCAAAGTTCTCTTCAGGACCAGGTGTTGGATTTCGTGTCCAGTTAATTGCTGCCAGACCAACACCTACCCCGTCACCAACTCCAGAGAAAACTCCCACTATTGATAATAGTTTTGTTCCATGGTCAACAGAATTTGCTATTGAGAATGTGAGTGAAAGAGCGTTCAAGAGTTTTCTGGATTGGAGCAAAGAACAAGCATTAAGTCCAAGGAAGCATCAGGTTATTGTGCAGGATACTTTAAAGGATTTTAAGATAGTTGAAGACCTACAGAAGATTGATAAATTCACCTCTGGGCTGTTTAGTCAGTATTTCAAGACAAAGTCCGTGACCGTTATTGGATCAGACGAACAATGGGTAATTTCTCAAATTTTTGCGAGTGGTGGCAACCTACGAAATTCTCAAGGTCGTTGTAATGAAAGATACGATTTTTTGAATATATGCATGAATCGTGATAGTCATTTTGGAATGGTAGTTCTAGATGATTGTCTGCTCTCAAAATCCCCTCCGTGCGGCATTTCTCTTTTGCCACATGAGTATTTCCATCTAGTTCAATTAAATCTTGCAGATAATGTAGAGGGTCAACATTGGAATTATGGTTTTGAAGAAGCAAAAAATTCTTTCCCCCATTGGCTCGTTGAGGGATCTGCAAACTTTATTGCTTCTGCAATCGCAAGTATCTACTTAGATGGAAAGTATTCAGATTTTAGAAAACAAAGTCTTTCTAATCGTTCAAGAGGGCCACATATGGCAAACGCATTGGTTGATTACGAAGTAATCACACCTAATCAGGGATGGGATGAGATCCGTGCTTCCTCCTACAACATAGGACACATCGCTACTGAATATATAGTTGCATCAATCGGGTTTCAGAAATTTTTGGAGATTTGGAAAGATTACGCTGTGACTAAGAATTTTTACCTTAGTTTTGAGAGAATAACTGGAATTAGCACAACAACTTTTTATTCAAAATTTGAGAGCGCACGGCAAAGTCTGCGAATCCCGCCGGTCACTTGGAAGCGAGATGAAAACTTGCAGAATAAAATCATCAATCCCTGAGCAGAACACAACTAAAGGCGGTAAAGGTGGACGAGATCAAAGACTGGATATAAAGGTTTGGCAGATATATCCACTATTCAAGGTTTTGAACCACATCCAAGGTTTGGAGATAGAACTCGGGCTTACCTACATATGTGGGTGGTGAGGGACTCGAACCCCCGACCCGGTGATTAAGAGTCACCTGCTCTACCAACTGAGCTAACCACCCGAAGCATCCAGGCGCCGGAAACGCTTGAATGCAGGGGGA
>JBEATO010000008.1:0-17898 GCA_041161945.1 Actinomycetota bacterium | reverse complement strand
GAACTCAAGTGGGAAGAAGAGCAGGGATGCCATAGTTACAAGAACAGTCAGGCCCGAGTAGAAAACAGTCTTACCTGCTGTAGCAACTGTTGTAACTACAGATTCTTCAACGCTATGGCCGTTATGGAGTTCTTCACGGAATCGATTGACCATGAGGAGTGCGTAATCAATGCCCAGCCCAAGTCCAAGTCCAGTGATGAGATTGAGAGCGAAAACGCTGACGTTAGTAAATAGCGTCAATATGTAAATAATGAAGAAAGATCCAAGGATTGCTGTTACACCAACAAATAGAGGTGTTGCTGATGCAACAAGTGCCCCGAAAACAAAGACGAGAAGCAGGAATGTAAGAGGAATGGCAATTGACTCAGCAAGAATCAAATCCTTTTCAATCTTATGGTTAATTGCATATGTAATAACGCCTGCACCAGATGCATAGACTTGGACATTCTTGTACTTGCCATCAAACTCTTCCTGTAGTGATGCGCCTACGGCGCTGAGGGCATCCCAATCAAAGGCATCAATGTCGGAATACACCAAGATGAAGCCTGCTTTTCCATCTTTAGATTTCATGGTTGGTGATCCACCAGTTGACCAGTAGGAGTAAGTTTTTGAGACTCCCGTATGGTTTTGAATCTTCTTTTCAATTTCAATTGCTGTGCTTGCAACAGCTGGATCATCGATTGTTGAACTTGCAGAGTCCACAACCATCACTACAACTGGCTCTTCTGCACCAAATACATCAACAACATACTTAGCAGCCTTAGCTGAATCGCTATTGAGGTCTGAGTAGCCACCTGAATCAAGACGCCCAAAAGATAAGGAGCCAACAGCGCCAGCGATGATGGTTGTAATGATGAAGGTTAAAAGGACTACCTTGCTGCGCTTAACAATGAACTTTCCAAGCTTCTCAAACACGTTTCTTACTCCTTAGATGTAGACTTAAAACCATGAGTGATCTCTTTCCTAATGTGACATCAGATGAGATCGATCCTGAAGCCGCGGCAGAACAATTACGTCGTGAAGAAGAAATTAAGTTAGATAAGCCGCCCCATCATCAGGATTAATCTGCCTTAGCTGCCGGTGTTGGCGCAGCTGCCGGAGTTGTTTTAGCGGGTTCACTTACAGTTGTCTTTTTTGCAGAATCAGTTTTATAAAATCCAGAGCCCTTAAACACAACGCCAACGGCGCTATAGACCTTGCGGATTTCACCCTTGCATTGCGGGCACTCGGTCAGCGAGGCATCGCTAAAGGATTGGAAAGCTTCAAATTCATGCTCGCAAGCGTTACATGCGTATTGGTATGTAGGCACTAGCGCTCCAATCTTTGAATATGGCCTTATTCCAACCCTTTGGGGTAGAAGCTAAGTCTAAAGAAGTGAGACGATTGGCGCGAATTAAGGTCCAAGATATGGAGGAGTTCTAAGTGAAAATCACTCGAGTCCGAGAATTCTTGGCTGCTTTAGCCCTACTTGGCTGTTTTGGTATCTCAACAGCTAGTGCAAACTCACTTATCACTACATCTCCAATAAGTGGTTCCACTGTCACCACAGCTCCAATGTCAGTAACACTTACAGCTCAAAAAGCATTGCTTCCTGATGCTAGTGAAATCGTGGTTACAGATCCTGCAGGAGTCCGCGTTGATGATGGAACACTAACAATTATTGATGTCTCAGCAACTGTTGGATTGAAGCCACTTACTGATTCTGGAATTTACAGAGTTTCATACGTTTTGTATTCAGAGGCAGATGCACCTCTAGAAGGTTCATTCACATTTAATTTCTCTGCACCAACCGTGATTTCACCTACCGAACCATCACCCACTCCAACAGAATCACAAACACCTGCAAGCAGCAGTTGGGGAACAAGCGTATTTATTATTTTTCTTTTAATTATGGCTTTCTTTGTCTTTATTGCACTCGCGCTCTATGCGCGAAAACTCTTTAGGGAACGATGATTGCTTTAAGTACAGTTTTCAAATATCTATCTCTTATAGGAAGTTTTTCAGTAGTTGGAACACTATTGGCAATGGGCTTTCTACTTCTAGATTCCCATGGAAAACTATCAACTTCGGCGCAAAAGCTTCGCACGATGTTATGGATTTCAGGGCTGACCTGGTTTATTGGAAGCGTTGGAACAATTCTCTTTACGTTGGCAACTATCTTGGACCAACCTCTATCTTTTGCTTTAGATGCAACAGTTCTGCGCTCTTTCGTTACCCAAATAACCTTGGGCCAGTATCTGCTCTTTCAATCCATTGTCGCCTTGTTCATTACCTTGGCTTCCATTCGTGTAAATAAGATTCTTACAGTTATTTTCCTGCTCATCCTTACTCTCATTGGTTTAGTTGCCCCGGTATTTCAAAGCCATTCGGCATCAAGTGGTTCACACGCATTAGCTATTGGTTCTCTAGTAATCCACGTGGTTGCACTGTCTCTATGGGTGGGCGGCGTTATAACTCTTGCGATACTGGATCCTCAAGACCGACCAATTGCTGTTCCCCGCTTTAGCGAAATAGCGCTGTGGGCTGCTATCGCTGTTGTATTAAGTGGAACTGCAAATGCTTGGGCTCGCCTGGATTTCAAAGAGGCGTGGAACAGTGCATATGCCTGGGTAGTAATTGGAAAAGTAGCTCTAACGATTTCTTTAATAACTATTGCATATTTGCATCGCAAGAACTTAGCCCTTCGTAGTTCAATTGATTGGAAAGGCTTCGCACGATTAATTTTTGCAGAAAGCTTAATCATGGTTGTCACAGTTGCAATGGGTGCTTGGTTATCTTCTAATCAAGCTCCATCAAGACCAGAACCAGCCGAGTTTGATCCTGGATTAGCAATTGCAGGAATCTCTACGCCACCACAACCAACGTGGAGCCGAATCCTGTTTAGCTATGAACCAGATGCACTGATGATTGGAATCTTGGTCACAGCTGTTGCTCTCTATATTAAAGGTGTTGTCGTTCTTACAAAGCGTGGTGATAAGTGGCCAGTAGGTCGCACAATTTCATTTGCCCTTGGAATATCAGCAATAGATTTTGCAACTAGTGGCGGTCTTGGTTTGTATGCAAACTTTGCTTTTTCATATCACATGGTTGCGCACATGGTTCTTGGAATGATTGCACCCATTGGGATTGTCCTTGGTGCGCCAATGACGTTAGCGCTTCGCACTTTGCCACAGGGTAGAAATAGTGATGAGCGCGGTGTGAGAGGTTCACTACTTGCTGTGCTGCATTCCAAATTAGCAGTTTTCTTCACCAACCCAGTAGTTGCTTTAGCTCTCTTTGACGGCTCACTCTTTGCCCTCTACTTCACAGATCTATTTGGTTCAATGATGCAATCGCATGCAGGCCACTTACTTATGAGTATTCACTTCCTGCTTGCTGGAATTCTTTTCTTCCATGTTGTTATTGGAATCGATCCAAACCCTCGCAGAGTTCCACATTTAGTGCGCATCGTCATCATCTTTGCTGCAATGAGTATTCATGCATTCTTCTCAGTAGCACTTATGTCTACTACGACTTTAATTGATGGCGGTTACTTCGGTTCCCTTCAATCACCATGGCTAGTTGATCTACTTGCCGATCAGCGCATGGGTGGTTCATTAGGTTGGGCAATGGGCGAAATCCCAATACTTCTAGCGCTGATTGCGACCTTCGTTAGCTGGGTTAAGGATGACTCACGCGAAGCTATTAGAATTGATAAGAACTCCGCACGATCTGCAGCCATGGGGCAACCAGATGAGCTAGCCAACTACAACAAGTATTTGCAAGATTTAGCCCAACGCGATAGAAATGAACCCTAATGGCAAATTTATTTGATATTCCCAGCGAGTATAAGGATCTTCGTGCCAGCGTTCGCGCCTTGGCTGAAAAAGAGATTGCACCTTATGCAAAAGCAGTCGATGAAGATCATCGCTTCCCACAAGAAGCAGCTGATGCACTTCAAAAGGCAGGTCTTGCAGCTGCACATGTTCCAACTGAATTTGGTGGCGATGGCGCAGATGCCTTAGCTGTTGTAATAATTATTGAAGAAGTTGCACGTGTTTGCGGTGCCTCATCACTGATTCCTGCAGTTAATAAACTTGGTTCACTTCCGCTGATACTGGGTGGAAATAAAGATCAAAAGCAGCGCTGGTTGTCGCAACTTGCGCAAGGAAAAGGTTTTTCATATTGCTTATCAGAATCTGAGGCAGGTTCAGATGCTTCAGCACTTCGCACAAAAGTTGAACGAGATGGCGATGGCTGGATACTTAATGGAAGTAAAAAATGGATTTCAAATGCAGGAATCTCAGAGTTCTATACAGTCGTTGCTCAAAGTGATGCCTCTCTTGGCTCTAAAGGAATAACTGCATTCGTAGTTGAAAAATCTGACCCAGGCGTATCTTTTGGTTCACCAGAAAAGAAGATGGGCTTTAGAGGATCACCAACACGTGAGGTTTATTTCGACAATGTAAAGCTTGCAGATGATCGCCGTATTAGTGAAGTTGGCGAAGGATTTGCACTAGCAATGAACACTCTTGATCACACACGCATCACCATCGCTGCTCAAGCTCTAGGAATTGCCCAAGGAGCACTTGATGTTGCAACTCAGTATTCACATGAGCGCAAGCAGTTTGGCAAAGAGATTTTCGACTTCCAAGGCGTTCAATTCATGTTGGCCGATATGGCGATGAATATTGAAGCTGCCCGTCAATTAACTTATGTTGCTGCATCAAAGAGTGAGAGCAATGAAAAAGATCTACGTTTCTTCTCAGCAGCAAGTAAGTGCTTTGCTAGCGATGTGGCTATGAAGGTGACAACGGACGCAGTTCAGATCTTGGGTGGCTACGGTTATGTCTCAGATTATCCAGTTGAGCGAATGATGCGAGATGCCAAGCTAACTCAGATTTATGAGGGTACTAATCAAATTCAACGAATAGTTATGGCGCGCAATCTACCTAGCGCTTAAATCTAACTATGAGTGAAGGTGTTGCTGCAGCATCTAGTGGAATATCGTGGGATTCACGGGGCAAAGTTTCACTCGTTAATTCACCTGCATGAACTAAGCCAATTTTCCATCCAGGCAATGTTGGAAGTGCGCGATCATAAAAACCGCCACCTTGTCCCATTCGAAAACCTTCTTGGTCAATACGAAGTGCTGGTGTGATGACTACGCCAACATCACTTGTGTCTGTTACGGCCGGACCAATTGGTTCAGAGAGATTCTTGGTTACTTTTATATTCGTTGGGTTGCCATCCCATTGAACCCATTCAATAACCAAGCCATTGACTCGGGGGAGTAAGAGCTTTTTACCATCTGCCAAAAAGGCTTTGTTGATTTCATCTGTGCTGGGCTCTTGGGCATATGAAAAATATGAGCAGATTGTTGTGGCACTGACTATCTCTGGGGCTTTTAAAATGACATTGAAATTGGTTGGAATGAATTTTTGAACCCGTTCACGGCGGTAGCGATCTCGCAACTGCTTCTTGAGTGTGTTCTGATTCATTGCTTCTGCCCTCCGCTTTCCACGCCTAAATCCCAAAGATTACTGACTTCAACAAGTATGGTGTGATTATGGCAGAGCACACGCGAGTTGATGAGTTTTTAACTTCACTTTTAGCGATTTGCAAACCCCTAGATTCTTTTGAAATGCCATTACTCGATGCCCATGGTGCAACGCTGTCTCAAGATGTCTTTGCAGGAGAGCGCTTGGTAATGAAAGCCGGATCTAGAATCCGCTCAACTCAAATTGGTTTAGCAGCATCTATTGGACTCGATCACTTGCCCACCAGACCGCATCCACGTGTTGTGGTGATGTCAGCTGGTCCAGATCTAGTTGAACCAGGTAAAACGCTTAAAGATGATGAAGAGTTTGAGACTAACTCCTGGATGCTCACAACTGCTGTGCGCGAAGTAGGAGCGGTTGCTTATCGCGTGCACTCAATCCCAGATGATGAAGCGCAGCTACAGAACTTGATTGAAGATCAATTAGTACGTGCAGACTTAATCATTATTAGCGGTGAGCGCCATGATGATTCATTTGATTTGATTACCCGCACTATTTCTAACATGGGTGAAATCACGACCGTGGACATGGCAATAGAGATGAGCGGTCGACATAACTTTGGCCTTATTGGCCCAGATAAGACTCCAATCATTACTCTTCCTGGAGATCCAATTGCGGCATATATTTCTTTTGAACTCTTTGTGCGTCCAATGATTCGCACAATGTTAGGCGCAGCAACCATTCACCGCCCTAGCGTTAAAGCTAAGTTAGAAAAGGCAATTGAATCCAGCGATGGAGTGCGCTCTTACATTCGCGCAGCCCTTTCTGAAGATGGTAAGTCGGTAACACCGCTGGCCCATCAAGAAGAGATTTCAACACTTTCAGATGCTTCAGCTTTTATTGCCGTTGGTGAAAAAGACATTAATTTGAAAGCTGGCGATGAAGTAACAGTTGTGATTTTAGAGCGCAGATACATTTAAGTAGTCTGATGACTCATTCATGGCCGGTAGTACTCAAGAGTGAAGAGCTAATACTGCAGCCATTGAGATTTAGAGATCGTGTGCGTTGGAATAATGTCCGAGCTGAAAACCGTGACTGGCTATCTCCTTGGGAAGCCACAATTCCAATCATTGCTGGGGATGCTGCCCAGAACCCCAGTCAGCTCCCTTCTTACTTTGAAATGGTGCGCACCCTTAACTCTGAGGCTCGAAATGGTCGCTCATATTCATTTGCAATCTGGCATCAGCGCAATTTAATTGGGCAAATCTCATTAGGCGGCGTAATTCTTGGCGCGATGCGAGGCGGACATATTGGTTATTGGATTGATAAAAACTATGCGAATAAGGGCTTCACAACCCAAGCAGTGATGGCCGTAACGGAGTATTCATTTTCCGTACTGAACCTCCACCGCATTGAAATCAACATCAGACCCGAAAACACGGCATCAAGGCGAGTAGCTGAAAAAGCTGGCTATATTTTTGAAGGCGAACGTCCCCGCTTTTTACATATCGCAGGTAGTTGGCGAGACCATGTCGTTTTTGTTAAAGAAAATCCTGGCGTTAAGTAGGCTCTAAATCCCAAGTTCTGTAGGTCTCATCCTTTATCTTTATGCATCATGACTTCAGGACTTATCTATATTGCGATCATTGGTATGTGGGTCGCATATTTCGCACCCCGTTGGATTCATGACCGTAACGAATTTTCTGGAAAATCTGTTGAGCGATTTAAGAGTGCACTCATTGTTGTTGCAAACTCATCGCCTCAAGGAGTTTCCGGGAGCGGATCGATTCATATTGATTTAGATCGTGAAGCAAAAGTTGCGCAACTTCTTATGCGCAGAAGAATTATGTTCTTTGTTCTAGCTGGTTCTCTAACTACAACACTTGTGGGTGGTTTCATGAATACGATGCCTTTTATTTACTCATTGGTTCCTCTAACAGGGGTTTTGATTTATGTTGCAAGTGTTCGTCGTCAAACAATCGCCGACAAGATTCAATACCGACGCGTGCAACAACTTCATCGCCGCACATCAGGCGTTTCAGCAACGAACTTAGCTGAAGTTTTAACACCAAAGCCTTCACAAGAACATTGGATTCCACTTTCTGAGCGCGAACTCAAAGGCGTTGTTTTATTGCCTAAGGGAACAGCAGCTATTCGCCAAACATGGGAACCTGCAGAAGTACCAGCACCAACATATGTGAGTGCACCTAAAGCAATTATTCCTAAGCGAGTTATTGATTTAACTACTCCTGGAGCATGGAGTGATGAGCAAGAGCGTCTAGAACGCGAAGCATTAGCTGCTGCTTCACCTTCACGTGATGAAATCTTTGATCAACAACTAGCTGATGAAGCAGTTGAACGTCTAAATCAGGCACGCGCTTCTAACGAATAGTTAGATCCACGAGCTCAACCACATACGTTGCAACCAAGCATCGTATGTGATTACTTCGCCTGTGAAAATTGGCAAGAAGAAGACAAAGTTTAAAAAGATTACCGTTACAAAAGCTGCAACTAATGCTTGTGAGATCCCGGATTTTAAAGAACTATCTAGCAACAGTTTTGCGCAATACACAAGTGCCAAGATCACGAAAGGCTCGAAAATAACTGCATAGAAGGTAAAGACTGTGCGGGATTGAAAGAAGAACCACGGTAGGTATCCAGCAGCCATTCCAAGCACAATTAAATTCAACGCAGGCTCATTGGTGCGCTTAATTAAGGCGCGTAACCAAAAACCAATAGCTACAGCAACGGCAATTGTTCCTGCCCACCATAGAAGTGGCGTGCCCATAGCTAATACTTCTTGCGCGCAGTTATCGCTACCGCACCCCTTAGGAGACTCATAGAAGAAAGATGTTGGTCTACCCATGACCATCCAACTCCAAGGATTAGCTTGGTAGGAATGTTTTTCAGTTAATCCCGTATGAAAGCCCAACATCTCTGAGTGATAGTGAATCCAGGAAGAAAATGAGTTTGAAGACCATTGGCGATCCCAACCGCGGTTACTAAGGAACCAACCAGTCCAAGAGGTGATGTAAACAATTACTGGAAGGAATCCATATTGAATGAATTTCATAATTGTTGGTCGAACTAATTCTTTAGATGGATGCTTCGAGAAGATTCTGTAAAGAGATACAAAGACCATTGCAACCAAGAAATAGACTGCGCTCCACTTACAACCCATCGCTAAACCAATTGCGATGCCAGCTAACCAATGTCTTTGCTGATGCCATAAATAAACTGCCAGAAGAACAAAGAAAGTTAAGAAGAGATCAAGGAGTGCGGTTCGTGAGTGCACAAGCACCAAACCATCACAAGCCATTAGAAACGCACCGATACCAGTTAATAGCGGTGAATAGAACAGCACATGAACTAATCGGGCAAAGAGCAAAATAAGTAATGTGCCAATGATGGCTGTTGCAAAACGCCAACCAAATTCATTATCACCAAAGAGTTTGATACCTGAAGCTATTAGCCATTTTCCCACTGGTGGATGGACTATGAACTCAGCTTCACTTCCACTGACTTCCACGCCATACTTCAAAAAATCTCTAGCGCCATCGACGTAATAGACCTCATCAAAAACAAAGCCCTTAGGTGTTGCCAGGTTAATTAATCGAATCGCAAGGGAGACAATCGCTATAAGGATGGGGGCGATGGCGGCGATCATGTGTGTAATCGTATGCGCAAATCGCCGTGAAATTACTGAGATGATGGACCCATGGCATTGATATTGGCAGCAACCCCCTTGGGCAACCCAGCCGATGCAAGCGCGCGGTTAAAAACTGCCATTGAAGATGCCACGATTATTGCCGCTGAAGATTCCAGACGCTTTCACCGTTTGTGTTCAGATCTTGGAGTTACTTTCACCGCTCGCATACTTTCCTTCTTTGAAGGAAATGAAGATGAGCGAACTGCAGAGCTATTAAATGAGCTTGCAGCAGGTGCGCATGTTCTAGTTGTTTCAGATGCTGGCATGCCAACAATTAGTGATCCAGGTTTTAGATTAATGCGCGAAGCAATTGCTCGAGGTCTTGAAGTCTCTGTTATTCCAGGTCCTAGTGCTGTGACAATGGCCGTTGCGTTATCTGGTCTACCAACAGATCGATTTACTTTTGAAGGATTTCCATCACGCAGTGCAGGTGCCCGATTAGCAACATTTGAAAAACTTCGTCATGAAGAGCGCACGATGGTTTTCTTTGAAGCACCACATCGTTTAGCCGATTCTCTCTCTGATGCACAATCAGTCTTTGGTAGTGAGCGCAAAGGTGCAATTTGTCGTGAGATGACTAAGCACTACGAAGAAACTATTCGCGGAACACTTTCGCAGCTCTCAACATGGGCTGACACCAATGAAGTACTTGGCGAAATCACTCTTGTAATCCAAGGAGCGGTCCTGGATTCAGCAGCGATGACTGCTGATGAAATGGTGGCTCGTGTTCGAGAGTTTGAAGCTGCAGGCATGGATCGCAAAGGGGCAATTGCCTCAGTTGCCGCTGAATTCTCAATTGCAAAGCGGTTGGTTTATGCCGCAGTGGTCGATGCGAATAAGATGAGCAAGTGACTAAGTCCTTTTATCTAACGACGCCGATTTATTACGTCAACGATGCACCTCATATTGGACATGCCTATACGACGGTTGCCGGTGATGTCTTAACTCGTTGGCATCGTCAAAAAGGCGAATCAGTCTGGTTTTTAACTGGCACAGATGAGCACGGCCAAAAGGTTATGCGCACTGCAGAGGAAAATAACACTGCTCCACAAGCCTGGGTTGATCGCTTGGTGCAAGATGCGTGGAAACCTAATTGGGAAGCGCTCAATATCGCTAACGATGATTTCATTCGTACTACTGAAAAGCGTCACACAGAACGTGTTCAAAAATTCTTGCAATCTCTTAAAGATTCTGGACATATTTATGCCGGCAAGTATGAAGGACCCTATTGTGTTGGTTGCGAAGAGTTCAAACTTCCTGGCGACTTAATTGATATTGATGGCAAGAAATGCTGCCCTATTCATAGCAAGCCAATTGAACTCGTTAATGAAAATAACTGGTTCTTTAAACTTTCAGCTTTTGTGCAACCTCTGCTTGAGCACTACCGCAAGAATCCAGATGCTTGCCAACCTGAGAGTGCACGCAATGAAGTTGTTTCATTCCTGGAAGGTGGCGTAACAGATCTTTCTATTTCACGTTCAACTTTTGATTGGGGAATTCCTGTTCCTTGGGACACCGATCAAGTTGTTTATGTTTGGTTTGATGCCTTGCTCAACTATGCAACTGCAGTTGGATTAACTGATGCACCAGATAGTGAAGGTGGCAAGAAGTTTGCACAAACCTGGCCAGCAGATGTTCACTTGGTCGGAAAAGATATCTTGCGCTTCCACGCAGTTATTTGGCCAGCAATGCTCATGGCTGCAGGATTAGATGTACCTAAGAAGGTATTTGCTCATGGCTGGCTACTCGTTGGTGGCGAAAAGATGAGTAAGAGTAAGTTGACTGGAATTGCACCTAAAGACATCACCGACCACTTTGGTGTTGATGCTTTTCGCTATTACTTCTTGCGTGCTATTCCATTTGGCACTGATGGCTCTTTTTCTTGGGAAGACATGTCTGCTAGATACACCTCAGAGTTAGCAAATGACTTTGGAAATCTGGCTTCTCGCTCAGCGGCAATGGTTGAGAAATACTGCGGCGGAGTATTGCCAGCTAAAAGCAATGATGCTGGGCTTGAGAGCGCGCTTAAAGAAGCTGCGGCCAAGGCCGATGCTGCTATTTGTGAATTAGATTTCCAAGGCGGAATCCTTGCGATTATGGATTTTTGTAAGAAAGTAAATGGCTATGTGACTGAAAAAGAGCCATGGATTCTTGCTAAAGATCTTGCTAACCAGCAGATTCTTGAAAATGTTTTATATAACACCGCTGAATCATTACGTGCACTTGCCGTTTTGCTCAATGCAGTGATGCCACAAACTTGTGAGATTTTGTGGAGCAGCTTGGGTGCTCAAGCATCATTAGGAGACCTTGGTTCACAAAAGATCTCTGATGTTGCAACATGGGGCCAATTGCCTCCGGGTGTCATTGTTACTAAGACTCCAGTTCTATTTCCTCGTTTAGAAACTAACGCTTAACAAATATGGCTGATCGCCACAACCGCGATATAGATCGTCAGCGGGCACCTCTTCCAGAACCACTTCCTGCTCCAACAGTTGATGCACATGCACACATGGAGATCATTACTGATACTGCGCCAGATTCTCCTGAGGTTGCGCAAGTAATTGCTGAAGCCAAAAGCGTCAACGTTGATCGAATCATGCAAGTTGGATACTCAGCAGAGCAATCTAGGTGGTGTGTGGCTGCGGCAGAAAAATGGAACACATCAGTTTTAGCTGCAGTTGCTCTGCACCCAAATGAAGCACCGGTTGTTGAGAATCTAGAAGCTGACTGGGCAGTCATTGCTAAATTGGCAGAGCATCCTCGTGTTCGTGCAATTGGTGAGACTGGCCTTGATTATTTCCGCACGCCACCAGAGCTTCGAGCACGACAACAAGAATCCTTTAAATGGCATATTGAACTAGCTAAAAAGACTAAGAAAGCTTTAGTTATTCATGACCGTGATTCTCATGATGATGTTCTCTCTGTCTTACTTGAGGTAGGAGCTCCAGAAAAGGTTATCTTTCACTGCTTTTCAGGTGATGTAGAGATGGCTAAGACCTGTATAGAACGTGGCTATGTTCTCTCATTTGCTGGAACTTTAACCTTTAAGAACGCACCTGCACTTCGCGAAGCCGTAAAGCTAGTTCCAATCAATCAACTTCTTGTTGAAACAGATTCTCCTTTTCTCTCACCCATGCCTCATCGCGGTGCACTTAATACTCCTGCACAAATTGCAAACATTGTTCGGGCAATGGCCGTTGAGCGAAATGCAGATCTTGGTGAATTAGCTACAGCCCTTGGCGATAATGCCGAGCGTTTATTTGGCTCATTTGCCTCATGACGTTATTAGGAGCAGCTCAGATCCGTGAACTTGCCGCGGCCCTAGATCTAAAGCCTTCCAAGTCACTTGGACAAAACTTTGTTATTGATTCAAATGTGTGCACAAAGATTGTGCGCACAGCAGCCGTTGGCCCAACCGATATCGCACTTGAGATAGGTCCGGGTTTAGGTTCTTTGACGCTCGCTTTGCTAGAAAGTGCGGCCTCAGTAGTAGCTGTTGAAATTGATTCGCGTTTAGCTGGCCAACTTCCGATAACAGTTGCTAATCACTTTGAACATCCAGAAAATCTGACAGTGCTAAACCAGGATGCACTCACTATTCAAACTCTGCCAGTTGACCCAACGGTATTAGTTGCAAATTTGCCATATAACGTTTCTGTGCCGGTGCTGCTGCATTTACTTGAAAAATTTGCTTCTCTTCGAACTGGCGTAGTCATGGTTCAAGCCGAAGTGGCTGATCGTTTAGCGGCAAAGCCTGGAACTAAGGATTATGGAATTCCATCTGTTAAAGCTGCATGGTGGGCTGAAGTAAAAGGAGCGGGATCTGTATCGCGTTCAGTATTTTGGCCAGCACCTAATGTTGATTCAAAGCTAGTTTCATTTACTCGCAGACAAACTCCTGGGGATGAAGTACTACGTCGTAAAGTTTTCACAATCATTGATGCAGCCTTTGCCCAGCGCAGAAAGATGCTGCGCTCAGCTCTATCTAGCCTGTATGGCTCATCTTCTGCGGCCGAGCAGATTCTTCAGCGCGCAGATATTGACCCCACTCTTCGTGGTGAAGCTTTAGAGATCTCCTCTTTTTGTGCCATCGCAGCCGTTGCACCTGACATTTTCTAGCCAACACATTAAGGTCAATTCATGCCAATAAAAAACGTGACGGTTCGGGTGCCTGCAAAGGTCAACCTGCAACTATCCGTTGGCCCACGTGAAGAAGATGGTTTCCACAATCTTGTCTCAGTTTTTCAAGCTATATCTATCTTTGATGAAGTAACGATTTCCCTAGCTCAACCAAAATCAGGAGTGAGCGTTTCTGTTACTGGCGAACAAACCCATGGTGTGCCAGCAGATGCTAATAACTTAGCGGCCCAAGCTGCAGCTCTCATGGCAGAAGAATATGACATTGAAATTGATGCCCATATTGAGATTAAGAAATCTATTCCAGTTGCTGGGGGAATGGCGGGCGGTAGCGCAGATGCTGCAGCAACAATTGTTGCAATCGATTATCTGTATTCACTAGGTATGAGCCGTGAAGAGATGGCTGATATAGCAGCCAAACTCGGTAGCGATGTTCCCTTTATGTTAAATGGTGGAACTGCAATTGGTACTGGGCATGGAGATCAGTTAACTTCAGCGCTATCTCGTGGCACCTATCACTGGGTTCTTGCACTTTCCACACATGGATTATCAACACCTGCTGTTTATGCTGAGTGTGATCGTTTGCGAACGGGACTTGAAATTGTTGAACCTCAAACTAATGAAGCGCTGATGCAGGCGTTACTTGCAGCAGATGCAGAATCAGTGGGTGCTCATCTGATAAATGATTTGCAACCAGCAGCATGTTCATTGCGTCCAGCACTTCGTCTTGTTCTAGATGTTGGCCAGGAGTATGGAGCCCTTGGCGCATTAGTCTCAGGATCAGGGCCAACCGTTGCTTTTCTCGTTGCCGATGAGGAAGCTGGACTTGATTTAACGGTGGCGTTGACCTCAAGCGGAGTAGTGGGCAGCGTCGTTCGCGCATATGGCCCAGTGGCTGGGGCAAAAGTAATCTCGTAAAGAAGGTGCAATGTGGTCACAACCATCCCCATTTATGAGGGAGAATACGTGTTCCGCCATTGTGTAGTGGCTAGCACATGGGCCTTTGAAGCCCAGGGTCCAGGATCGATACCTGGTGGCGGAGCCACCGATAGGATTCACTCGTGACCGTAGAAACCGTGATCGTTCTCGCAGCTGGCGAAGGCACACGGATGAAATCGGCAAAAGCCAAAGTTCTCCATAGCGTTGCAGGACGTTCGTTACTTGGACATGTCTTACACGCAGTTGATCACCTTAAAGCTAAGAACGTACGAATTGTCGTGGGCTCTGGCCGTGAATTAGTTGAAGAACACATCTCACTCATTGCACCAAAAGCCTCAACTGTTTTTCAAGAACACCGTGGTGGCACAGGACATGCTGCGCAGTTAGCGCTCGCAGGTCTATCTCCTAAAGGCACAGTTTTAGTTCTAGCTGGTGACACACCCATGCTCACCGGAGAATCACTGGCAGCCTTTATTGATGCTCATAATGCAGGAAAGTTTGCAGCATCAGTTCTTACCGCTGAGCATCCAGATCCAACGGGTTATGGCCGCATTATTCGCGATGATGGCGATGAGCTGTTAAAGATTGTTGAAGAAAAAGATGCCACAGATGATCAACGCTTTGTCTTTGAAATCAACTCTGGGGTCTATGCATTTGATGGAGCAGCTTTAGCAGCATCTATCGGCAAGCTCAATAACTCCAATGCCCAAGGTGAACTCTATTTAACTGATGTCATCGGTATTTTGAAAAATGAAGGTGCATCAGTTGCAGCAATCATGATTGATGACTTCACTGAAATTCTTGGTGTGAATGACCGAGTTCAGTTAGCTGAGTCAGCAGCCCTTCTTCGCGATCGCATCAATGATGAGTGGATGCGTGCTGGTGTGACGATTATTGATCCGACAACAACTTGGATTGATGCAACTGCCGTAATCGCTTCAGATGTGACTATCCATCCAGGCAGTGGAATTTACGGAACTACTTCTATTGCACAAGGGGCATCCATTGGCCCCCGCACAACCCTTACCAACTGCCAAGTAAAAGAGGGCGCATCAGTTCTTGAATCAATTGCAACCGATACTGTGATTGGCGAAGGCTCAACTGTTGGCCCATTTACTTATCTGCGCCAAGGAACAGTCCTTGGGGATGCAACTAAGGCTGGCGCATTCGTTGAAATGAAAAATGCCACAGTCGGAACTGGCTCAAAAGTTCCACATCTTTCCTATGTTGGCGATGCCACTATCGGTGAAGGCAGCAATATTGGGGCAGCAACAATTTTTGTTAACTACGACGGGGTTGAGAAGCACCACACCACTATCGGAGATCACGTCCGAATCGGTAGCGACACAATGTTGGTTGCACCACTCACCGTGGGCGACGGGGCATATACGGCCGCTGGATCTGTAATTACTGAAGATGTTCCTGCAGGCGCGATTGGCGTTGGCAGAGCGAAGCAAAAAAATGTATTAGGTTGGGTCATGCGCAAGCGAGCAGGATCCAAGTCAGCAAAGGCCGCCGAAGCTAAAGAGAAGAAGGGCTAGCAAATGAGCGAGATCCGTTTATCTTCTGAAAAGAGATTACGTCTTTTTGCAGGCCGCGGATTTCCTGAATTAGCTGATGAAGTTGCAGCAGAGCTTGGTATTCCGCTCACTCCAACTTCAGCATATGACTTTGCAAATGGCGAAATCTTTGTTCGCTTCGAAGAATCAGTTCGCGGTTGCGATGCTTTCGTAATTCAAAGCCACACAACTCCAGTAAACAAGCAGATCATGGAACAACTCATCATGGTCGATGCACTCAAGCGCGCATCTGCAAAGCGCATCACAGTTGTTGCACCTTTTTATGGTTACGCACGTCAAGATAAAAAGAGCCGAGGACGCGAACCAATCACAGCTCGCTTAATGGCAGATCTTTTCAAAACAGCTGGTGCTGATCGATTGATGTGCGTTGATCTTCATACTTCACAAATTCAAGGTTTCTTTGATGGTCCAGTGGATCATCTCTTCGCACTTCCAATGTTGGCTAACTATGTTGGTAGCAAAGTCGATCGCACACGCTTAACAATCGTCTCTCCAGACTCTGGTCGAGTACGAGTTGCAGAGCGTTGGTCAGACTTACTGGGTGGTTGCCCAATCGCATTTATTCACAAAACTCGTGACCCACGTGTGCCAAATGAATCAACAACCGGGCGCGTAGTGGGCGATGTGCAGGGTCAAACCTGCGTAGTTATTGATGACATGATCGACACTGCAGGCACAATCACTAAAGCAGTTGAAGCTCTCTTTGATGCAGGTGCTGCAGATGTCATCATCGCTGCAACACATGCCGTGCTTTCAGGTCCTGCAGTTGAGCGCTTAAAGTCTTCGAGGGCCTCAGAAGTTGTTGTTACAAATACTCTGCCAATCTCTGAGGATCAAAAATTTGATGGACTCACAGTCCTATCGATTGCTCCACTTCTAGGCCGCGCCATCCGCGAGGTATTTGAAGATGGATCAGTCACCTCCCTCTTTGACGGTCATTCCTAAGCGGGGATTTGCTTCAAATAGCCCCTCGAAGATATTGTTCGCTTTGTTCCGGCGAGGGTAAGAATTTACTTCCGTAATCGACGGCTTAAGGACTTAACTCCTCATCGGAACTTTGTGCAGAGACCGAAGTTACGAAATCTAAATATTTAGAGGAGATTTAAAATGGCAGAAATCAGCATCAACGGCGTACGTCGTACCGAATTTGGTAAGGGCGCATCACGTCGTGCACGTCGCGATGGTTTGGTTCCTGCCGTCATCTACGGTCACGGTGAAAAGCCACAACACATCACGCTTCCAGCACGCGAACTCGGTGTTGCTCTCAAGCAGTCAAACGTTTTGCTTGACATCACTATCGATGGCAAGACAGAGCTCACACTTCCAAAGGCAATTGTTCGCCACCCACTCAAGCAAATCCTTGAGCACGTCGATCTAGTTCTAGTTCGTCGCGGTGAGAAGGTTGTTGTTGCAGTTCCTGTTCACGCTATTGGTGAGCACAGCCGCGATGGAATCCTTGAGCACGTTCACAACTCAATTGAAGTACGCGTTGAGGCAACTGCAATTCCTAGCTTCCTAGAAGTTGATATTGATGGAATGACCGCTGGTGAATCACGTTATGCATCAGATGTGAAGCTTCCAGCAGGCGTTGAACTTGAATCAGATCCAAAGACAATCGTTGTTCACTTGTCTGAGAAGTCCACAGCAGTTGAAGAGGTAGTTGCTCCAGTAGCAGCAGCAACTGATGCGGCAGCACCTGCAGCAGATGCAGAAAAGAAGGACGCTTAACCCTTACGCTTACCGTTATGACGTGGTTGGTAGTGGGCCTGGGCAATCCAGGCGATAAATACGCTGCCACCCGTCACAACGTGGGCCAGATGGTGATTGATGAATTAGTTCGACGCCACAACGTTAAATTATCTTCACACAAATCCCGCACACACATCGCAGCCTTTAAGTTGGGCGTTGGTGTTGATGCACACCCAGTCATTGTTGCTAAATCACATTCATTTATGAATGAGACGGGTGGGCCAATAAAAGCTCTTGCAAACTTTTATTCTGTGGAACCACAAAAGATTATCGCTCTGCATGATGAGTTAGATATTCCTTTTGC
>JBEATO010000024.1:0-4985 GCA_041161945.1 Actinomycetota bacterium | reverse complement strand
ATTTAGCAGATAAAGCTGATCAATATCCAGATCGCTTAAGTGGAGGACAGCAACAACGAGTTGCAATCATTCGCTCACTTGCACTTAACCCACGTCTGCTATTGCTCGATGAGATTACATCCGCACTTGACCCAGTATTAGTCAATGAAGTCTTGAGCATTGTTCGTGATTTAAAGTCCGATGGAATGACAATGGTTCTTGCAACACATGAGATGGGCTTCGCAACTCAAGTCGCTGATGAAGTCTGCTTCTTGGAGTCTGGAAATATCCTAGAAAGAGGCTCTGCCGAAGATGTTTTGCATGCTCCTAAGAACCCAAAGACTCAGGAGTTCTTAAAGCGCGTGCACCAGGCTGGAAGGCTGTAGGTTTTAGCAATGAGCGCATTTAATGAGCGTATGCAGCCCTTGCGAGAGTTGATGAAGCACAAAGGTCTAGAGGCAATCGTTTTGCGCCGCAATCCCAACCTGGCATGGGCAATAGCGGGACGTGCCCATGTGCCAACAACTATTGATGCAGGGTGTTTTGATCTCATTATTACTCATGATTCAGCCACAGCTATTACCAATGTTGTTGAAGCGCCGCGTTTGATTGCAGAAGAGCTTCCAAGTGAAGTCAGTGTTAAAACTATCAAGTGGTCAGAAGGTCGTGATCCACAACTTCCAATAGGGGCAAAGGTTGGTAGTGATCAACCAGGAGCCAATCGAATCGATTTAGGAACAGAAATTGAAATTATTCGAGCCTCGTTGATTGAATCAGATGTTGCGCGCTTTAAGCAGATTTGCGCAGATGCAGCTGCCGCTTTGGGAAGTGCTATGAAGCAAGTTGTAAGTAGTGATCGCGAAATAGATGTTGCGGGTTTGATTACTCATGCACTCTGGCAAGCAGATCTAGAGGTTGCTTTCTTAGGAGTTGCAGGCCAGGACCGCGTGCATAAATTTAGACATCCACTTCCAACAGATGCTGTGGTTGGAAATCGTGTTTCTGCATCTATTTGTGCAAAGCGCAAAGGCTTGATTACATCTGTTACGCGTATCGTTAGTTTTGAACCGGTTACAGATGCGATAGTAAAAGACTATGAATCAATTTTTAAAGTAGAAGCTGCGATGTTGGATGCAACTGTGGTGGGTAATGCATTTTCTGATCCGATCAATGCAGCGATAGCTGCCTATCCAGCCAATGGTTTTGATTCTGATGAATGGACTAAACATCATCAAGGTGGACCAACCGGGTTCTTACCCCGAGACTGGCCAGCTAATACCGGCAGCGCCCGCTTGATTGCTAATAATCAGCCGATCGCTTGGAACCCCACAGGTAAAGGATTTAAAGCTGAAGAGACCATCCTGGCTACGAACTCAGGCGTGAAAATCCTCTCTCACGACCCCGAATGGCCCTCTTTTGAGGTCAATGGTCGGACCAGACCATTCTTACTCACCCCTTAAACATCATCACAGTCCTATAACAAGGCGCAAAATCAGCAATCTGGCATTGACTCGCACCATCTCCAGTGGCACGCTCTGCCAAGAGGTCTTACCACTGGAGGTTTAATGAGCACCGTTGCTCTTGTCGCACTCGCGCGCCCAACCTTTGACCTCGCATGCGCCCAAGCAAATTTTGATAGCGCTCGAGCATTGCTCACCGAGCTCGGTGCCACTGTGGTCGGACCATCTGAGTTAGTAATGACTGTAGAAGATGTTGCAGCAGTTCAACTTCCATACGCTGACCTTCACATCTTGTTCATGGCCTCATTTTCAGATGCATCACCTGCCGTTGAACTTTTAGGAAAAGTTAAGGGTCCTGTTCTTGGTTGGTCTATGCGCGAACCTGGCGCAGTTGGTGATCGACTCAAATTGAATTCAATGTGTGGTGTGAACCTAGCAGCACATGCATTAATGAACGCCGGACAATCTATTCGCCACATTCATGGCAATGCGGATGAACCACAAGTGCGCACTGCAATTAAAGATGCACTCGTAGGAAAACTTCCTGAAGCATCTTCACCAAAACCAATCACTGGTGAATTGGGATCTGAATCAGATGCACAAAAGGCTTTGGACTGGCTACGCGGTAAAAAGATTGGCGCAGTTGGAGAAGCACCTATTGGATTCACACCATGTGTTTATGATGCAAAACAAATACACTCAACTTTTGGCTTAGATATTCGCCAGATAAGCATCGATGATGCTTTTGGCAGAATTTCAGAAGTAAAGGAAGAGGCACGCGAACTTGCCTATGCCAACGCAGTTGCTGCTCAGCCATCATTGGCTGCAGTTAATGTGGAAGAAGCAAAGAAGGTTTATGGAGTAGAAGTTGCACTCGATGAATGGCGCAAAGAAGAAGTCTTAGATGCCATTGCAATTCGCTGCTGGCCAGAGTTTCCAACTGATTTAGGTGCCTGCATTTGTTCATCTCTGGGTCGTCTTTCAGACCGTGGCACTGTCACAACATGTGAGCGCGATGTTTTAGGCGCCGTAACAATGATGGTTTGTGAATCACTGGGCTCAGATGAAAACTACTTGGTAGACATCGTTGATCTTGATGCTTCACAAGGTTTAGTTCGCTTATGGCACTGCGGTTCAGCTGCAACAAAACTTGCAGCCGATCCAACAAATGCCACGCAATCAACCCACTGCAATCGCAAATTAGGCGTTGCAGGAAATTTCCCGCTCAAGACCGGAGCAGTAACACTGTTTCGTATTGATCGGGATGTGGATCCGAGCAACCGCACGGGTCTACGCATGGTTGTGAGCCGAGGGGAATCAATCCCTGCTCCCAATCACTTCCAAGGCAATACAGCAACGGTAATCACTCAACCTGATGCCGCTGCTTTAGTGAATGGAATCGTCACTGGCGGATATCCGCACCACTTGGTCATTTCATGGATCGATGTGCGACCAGGTATTCGTCAACTGGCAAAGAAGTTAGGGATACCCCTCACAGAATGGTAAACATCAACTACAAACCCTCGAAAGCAAGGATAAAAATGAAAACTAAAGGACAAAAAGCCTTTGCTTCACTCCGTGCGGGTATTGTTGCAACAGTTGCTGCGGCACTTGTTGTAACACCACTTGCGGTTGCAAACTCTGCCGAAGCTCCAACATTTGGCAAGCGTTGTACAACAGAAGGCGTAAGCACAGGAACAAGCTCAAAGTCACTCATTTGCGCAGAGAGCTCAAATGGAAAGCTAACATGGCAGCGCGTGCGTTTGGCTGCAACCAGAGCAAATCCGGTAGGGGCTTCAACGCCACCAAAGGGATCAATTGAATTCTGGCACTACCGTCCAGAGGACAAAGCACACTTCGAGTTAATCATTTCAAACTACGAAGCAAAGTACCCAGGTACAAAAATTACTCAGGTAATCAAGACAACAACTGATTACAACGCAACTGCTCGCGTGCAGATTTTGGCGAATCCTCGCGCTGCCTTGTTTGCAACCGCACGCGGCTCGATTTTCAATGACTTCGTCAATAGTGGTTTGACACTAGATATTTCGGGTCAACGTTTCGTAAAGCAAAACTTGGTAGAAAAGGGTCTTGCTGCAGGAACTATTGATGGAAAAGTTCTTGGCGTTCCTTACCATTACCTATTCAACAACCCTGTCTATAACACTGAGATCTGGGCCAAAGAGAAGTGGGCTTTTCCAAAGAACCTGACTCAATGGACAGCTTGGTGTAAGGATGCAAAGGCCAAGGGATATGTCCCACTTGCATGGCCTGGAGCTACTCGTGGACAAGCTGCACAAATCTCTAACTCTGCTTTGATGAACTCTGCAGGAAGTTATGCTGAACTTTCTAAGAACCTTGCAGATCTCAACGCCGGAAAGATTGACTTGACCTCATCATGGTTCAAGGGTGTTGCAGATATCTACGTGAAGCTACGTACAGCTGGTTGCTTCCCAGATAGTCCAACAGGAGTTACAGAAGCTTCTGCTCTTAACTTGTTCGCTACTGGTAAGTCACCAATTCTTCCAACAGGTACTTTCTCAATGGGAGCAGTTAAAGCGCTAAATCCAGCTCTTACTGGAAAGATGAATTTGATGAGCATGGTTCTAACAGATGGCAAAGTAATTGCCGAAGGAATCATGAATAACACATTCAACTTAAGCGTTAATGCTAAATCAACATCTACCAATCAGAAGATTGCATTGTCATTCTTGTCATACCTAGCGACAGGTCCTGTGGCGGCAATTTATGGAAATGCAACAACGCAGCACGTTAACGTTCTCGACGTAAATTACACAAACGTCGATCTACTTAACACTTCTCCGTTCCAAGGTAAGAACACAATGCTTGCACCTCGATTCTTGATTCTGAACACAGCAGTCTCAGATCTGACTCAAGATGCACTCATTCAAATCGTCGGTGGTAAAAACACAGATGATGTTCTTGCTGACTTCTCTAAGCAGATCAAGCAAAAGCTGGCTGGGTAATCAATAAAGTAACCCTCACAGGAACCGCTCCTACGCAAAGTAGGAGCGGTTCTTTGGGTTCCCCAAAAAAGCGGAAAAAAGATTCCCTTACCTACTATTTGATGGGGCTTCCAGCACTATTTTTGTTTTTAGGCTTTTACTTGTACCCAGCTTTGCAAAACTTGCAGTTTGCAACGCGCCGCTGGGATGGCATTACAGAGCCTGAATTTGTTGGCTTTAGAAACTTCACCAATCTTCTTACCAATGATGATCTCTTCTACAAAACTCTGGGCAATAACTTGGAGTTCACTTTCCTCGTAGTTATTTTTCAAACAATGTTTGCATTGTTATTTGCGGTTTATTTAGTTAATAACTCTAAAACTAATATTGCTTTGCGAACACTGTATTTCTTCCCAACTATCCTCAGTTCGGTTTCTGTGGGAATGATTTGGCTATTCCTCTACGATCCAAATTTTGGAGCGTTAAATCTATTTTTTAACAATGTAGGGCTAAGTTCCTTTGCACTAAATTGGCTTGGCGAGGAGAACAGTGCTCTGTACGCCATTGCATTTACTCAGGT
>JBEATO010000147.1:0-3122 GCA_041161945.1 Actinomycetota bacterium | reverse complement strand
TTTAGGGCATCGCGTGAACTCATGCGGGTGAGCCTACTATCTTGGGCTTTGCATCTATCGCAGGTATTGTTCTGACCACTATGGCAACCAAGAAAAAGGCAGCAAAGCGCAAGAAGCCCGTTAAAAAAGCCGCTGCCACTAAGCGTGCCCTGAATAAGACGATTGCTTCACTGCGCAAAGAAGCGGCCGTTCTAGAGGCATTTGTTGCAACATTGAGTATCTCTGAAGAAGTGCCACTGACTCGTAAGAAAGCAGTGAAGAAGAGGGCAGTTAAAAAAGCTGCAAAAAAGAAGGTTGTTAAGAAAAAGGTCGTTAAGAAAAAGAAGTAATCCTTTGAGTTCCATGTGGATTCATCTATAACTTACGAGTTTCATGTGGGTTCTTCTATTTGACTTACTTTGTTCACTTTCTACACCTACAGTCCTCTTATGAATATCAAGCGCCTTGAGACCTCTCGGTTATTCCACCGCTTTGGTTTTGGCCCAAGACCTGGTGAATATGCCCAGGCGCTCAAAGATGGCGTTAATGTCACTCGCACAAAGTTAACAACTGCACCTGCAGCTTTAACAACAAGTACTCCTGTTGCACTTCCTGCGATTACTGATTTAGGAAAGCGTCCTAAAGATAAAACTCCTGAGAGTGTTCCTTTTGCACTTGCCATGCGCAGTCAGACACAACAAATGGGTTTGTGGTGGTTAGACATGATGGCTTTGAGTGATCATGGATTAACAGAGCGCATGGTCTGGTTTTGGCATGGTCACTGGGCAACATCAATACAAAAACTTAACTACGCCCTTCCAATGTATAAACAAAATCAGATTTTTCGCACGCATGCACTCGGTAATTTCAATGCAATGACTAAAGCAATGCTCAATGACGGCGCACTCCAGTTTTGGTTAGATGGTCAAGACAACACAGCCAAAGCGCCTAATGAGAACCTAGGACGAGAGTTAATGGAGCTCTTTGTCCTTGGAGTGAATAGATATAGCGAAGATGATGTGAAGGCTATTTCAAGGGTTTTAACTGGCTATCAAGTCGAGAAAAGCAGTGGCGTGGTAACTATTAATCAAAACAGGAGAGATGCCAACCCTGTTACTTTATTAGGAAAAACTGCGAGTTTTACCGGAGATTCTCTAACAGATTTCTTAGTTGCTCGAGATGACTGCGCAACTTTCATCTCAGAGCGGTTGTGGTATCGATTCATCTCAAGCACAGAAACTATGCCAACCTCTTTTAGCGCCAAAAAAGGATTTGCAACACGAGACATTTCATTAGCGATTCAAGCTATGGCCGCAGATCCTTCTATGAGTGATGAGAAGTATGCGATGGTGAAATCTCCTGTTGAATGGTTTATCTCTGCTTGTCGTGCACTGGAGTTAACTCCCTCTGCCCTAAAAACACCAGGGCAGTTAAATAATCACCTTGATAAATTAGGACAAGTTCCCTTTAACCCACCTAACGTTGGTGGATGGCCAGCAGGAGAAGCGTGGTTATCTTCTGCAACTGCCCAGTATCGATTGGCATTTGCAGCGTGGTTAATTAAGCAAAGCAATCTCTCTGCTCTTCAACAAATTCCAAAGGATGCACGAGTTGCAAAGAGTGCTGATTGGCTCGGTGTTGCTGAGTGGAGTGCCAGAACGCAGTCAGCGCTTCGCAGCGCCGTAGATGATCCAGCACAGTTTGCATTACTTGCATTGTGCAGTCCTGAATACATAGTGAGTGCATAGGGGTAGATGATGGATACGATTTCAAGAAGAAGGTTCCTTAAACTCACTACTGGCGCTGTTGCAGTTGGAACTGCAGCAAATTTCTTAACGCTAGATGAAATTGCAGAAGCTGCGCTTAATCGCCCGCTTGCATCTGGAACGCCCATTCTTGTTGTTGTGACTCTCTATGGTGGCAATGATGGCTTAAACACTGTCATCCCATTCAAAGATCCAATCTATTTTTCAGCTCGACCTGACATCTCTTACAAAGCAGAAACTATGCTGCCCTTAGATGCAGAACTTGCACTCAACCCATCCATGGGTGGAATTAAAGCGCTGTGGGATCAAAACAAAGTAGCAATCATCCGAGGTGTCGGTTATCCAAAACCTGATCGCTCACATTTTTCTTCCATGGCTAAATGGCAGACTGCATCACCAGATAAACACATCAACACTGGATGGCTTGGGCGTTGGTTAGACACACAACCAGCAGATCCCATGCTTGCAATCTCTCTAGGTTCTGTCCTACCGCCCATGCTTGCAGGAAATAAAATCTCTGGCTCTGCATTGCCATTGGGCGGTTTAGTAATTCCAAAGGGAGCTTTAGCTAATCAATGCATTCAACTTTCAAAAGCTGCACGCGTGGATTCAAAGTTGATGGCAGCAGCGGCCACCTCTATGCGCAATCTCTTCTCAGTCTCTTCATCTATTCAACCGATATTAAAAGCACCAGCACCTATTGCTATTGATCTGCCAACGGTTAATGGTGGAAATGCAGGAGGCGATAGCAATCTTTCACAGCAGTTAGATGTTGTTGCAAAACTCATCGCAGCTGGTTCTCCCACAAAAGTTTGGTCTGTTTCCTTAGGTGGCTTTGATACACACGCAAATGAGGCAAATGCCCAAGCTGAACTCCTAGGTGTTGTTTCTAATTCACTTGCACGCTTTATGGGTCAACTCAAATCAACGACTAGATCAAATGATGTGACCATGATGGTTTATAGCGAATTTGGACGTCGTGTTAAGGGAAATGCTTCCCAGGGCACAGATCATGGAACATCTGGGCCAATGTTTATCATCGGTGAGAAAGTTAAGGGTGGTTTTTATGGTGACCAGCCTTCACTCTCTAAGTTAATTGATGGTGACTTAGCTGTTACTACTGACTTTAGAGATGTCTATGGAACTGTTTTAGAGTCAATCTTGAAATCTCCAGTTGAACAAACCCTAGGCAAGTGGAATGGTCGAACTAACTTTATGAAGCCTGCTTAATTACTTCTCCTGCTTATAGACAATTACTTCACTGCGGCTGCGTCTTGCAAGTCCTTTAGGAGGATTAGCTTCAACTAAGGCATCTACTTCAATACGCAGCTGTGCAACCTCAATTGCCATATTTGCCATCGCTGATTCAAGTTCAAT
>JBEATO010000128.1:0-5879 GCA_041161945.1 Actinomycetota bacterium | reverse complement strand
GCATCGGCCATTGCGATAAGGGCTGTGCGCTTTCCTTCACGCAGGTCATCACCGGCAGGTTTTCCGGTAACCGATGGATCGCCAAAGACGCCGAGTAGGTCATCGCGGAATTGGAAAGCTTCACCAAGAGGTAGTCCGTATTCAGAGAGAGCTGTGAGCAATGCCGGGGATGCTTTCTCAGACAGGGCTGCTCCCATATGTAGTGGTCGTTCAATTGTGTATTTACCTGATTTGTAACGGGCGATCTTGATTGATCGAGCAAGATCTGTGTTCTTTTGTGTTTGCTCATGAATATCTAGGAACTGTCCAGCCATTAACTCAACACGCATCTCATCAAAGATTGGCATCACGCGACGTAGCTCATCGCTTGAAATCCCTGAAGTGTTAAGAAGTTGGTTCGACCAAACAAGTGCTAAATCACCGAGTAAAACTGCAGAGGCTAATCCGTAGGCAGGTGCAAAACCTTCTAACTCATCTTGCACATGGATAGATTCAAAGTGGCGATGTATAGATGGCTTTCCACGACGAGTATCAGAACCATCCATGAGATCATCATGAATAAGAGCGCAAGCTTGCAATAGTTCAAGGCAAGAGATGGCTTTAGTAGTTGCTGGAGTTAAAGATCCGCCTGCGCTTTTGATTCCAGCATAGGCAAATAGAGGCCGCAAACGCTTACCGCTATCTAATAAAAAAGAGGAAAGGGCCGAAGAGACTGGATGTAATTCAGGTGAGATTGAAAGCAGATATGAGCTTTGCTCACGCATGAATTGAGTGAGTTCAATCTCTATGCCATCGCGAGTCTCTTGTAACTCTGCCCTAGTCGCTGAACTCACAGCGTAAAGGTACTCTCACCGAGTTATCTACGCCATTCTGGGCTCTCTCGCGAGCCTGCACTTCTATACTATTAATACTCAATCGCCAGAAATAGGAAGAGAGAAAATGCTCACTAAGCAAGAGTTCACCGCTACATGGAGTTCGTTACATAACGATGCCCCTGTTACCGGTGTCGTTGCATGGTGGCTCAACATCTCCTATCGCTGCGGTCTAGTTGCAACTTTGCTGCGCATTTCACCAAACGTTCTAACAATGTTAGGCCTTGTCGCCGCAGCTGCCACAGCGTTAACTGCCACATCGTGGTGGGCAGTTCTCTTTCTTGTTTTCTCACTTTTCTTTGATGGAATTGATGGAAGTGTTGCTATATTTCAAAGGCGCCAAAGTGCTTGGGGTGCAACTCTTGATTCTGTAGTTGATCGCGTCAGTGAAGCGCTCTGGCTCTATGCCCTCTATGTCATCGGCGTTCCAGCCTGGTTAGTAATAACGCTATGGAGCGTTGCATCTTTTCAAGAGTATGCACGGGCCAAGTTAGTCTCACTTGGGATCAAAGATATCGGTGTTGTCACACCAGCAGAGCGACCAGTGCGTGCATCATTTTTGTTTGTTGTTTTGATTATGTGGCAGTTAAATCTGCCAGGAGTATTTGCGCTTTCCGTTGCTTTCTTAGCACTTCAAATTAGTGGCTTTTTAATGGTTGTCCGCTTTGCGCGCTCCCAATTGCATTAGCAACCATCTCAGCACTCAATCCCACTAAAGGTAATCCGCCACCAGGATGAGCCGATCCTCCAACACAGTACAAAGCCTTAATAGGTGAGCGGTTCTTTGCGCGCATAAAGGCTGCGCGTGCACCATTACTTGAAGTTCCATAGATGGAGCCACCAGGTGCTCGCACAGCGCTTTCTAAATCAGCTGGTGTTCTAATCGTCATTGATTCAAGGCGTGAGCGAACTGGAATACCACGCGCTTCAATCTGATCAATAATGCTGTTGGCATAGTTTCGTGCAAACTCAGCATTACTCCAATCAAAGCTCTCTTGCCCATGGGCAGGGGCGTTCACTAGAACGAACCATCCTTCTAGAAGTTCATCCTTCGACATTGATTCATCACGCGGTGCGCAGATGTAAATAGTTGGCTCTGCAACAGGCTGCTTGTGAGTGAAAATCGCATCAAACTCTGCATCGTAATCTTTTGGAAAGAGAACAGTGTGGTGGTTAAGAGGCTCTGATCCATCTTTTCGCATGCCAAGTAGTAGTGAGAATCCAGCTAAAGAGGGATCAGCCTTGGCAATATTCTTTCTGACCTTGGTAATCTTTCGTATTTTTTCCTTAATAAGAACGTTATAGATAAGTGAGGCATCAGCGTTAGCTATCACTGCATCTGCCTCAATGACTTCACCGCTATCTAAAGTAATTCCCTTAGCTTTTCCTTTTTTCACATTAATAGATGCAACAGGGGAGTTAAGGTGAAAAGTAACCCCCACTCTCTCTGCTCGCTCATGCACCAGCGTTGCTAATGTTCCAAGACCACCTTTGATATGCCAGGCGCCGAATGATTCTTCAACATAGGCAATGGTGGAGAGAACTGCAGGAGCTCTGCGTGGGTCAGAGCCGCTATAGGTGGCATAGCGATCTAGGATGTATCGAAGGTGTTGATCGGAAAGCTCTTGCGTTGCGATATCTCTTAAAGTTTTCCAAGGAGCAATGATCTTAAGATCTCTGATGAGTGAAAAGCGCTTAAGCAGTGAAAAAGCTGATCGCAGTTCATTTTCAATAAATGGTTCACGCGAAACATCCCACATCTTTTCAGCACGGCGCATGAGCTGATCCCATTGTCTTGCTACAGGTTCGCCATAGGCAGCACGGAGATTATTGAGCGTGTGATATCTAGAAAGGTTGGCAAACTTTACAGAGGTGCCATCAGCGAAGTGATAATCAAAAGATGGATCAACAGTTTGAATTTCGCATAACAGACCTAGATGTTTGCCGGTGCGGGCAAAGAAATCTTTATATACAGCAGGCAGAGTTAAAAGAGATGGACCCGTATCAAAGGCAACTTTGCCAATCCATTCAGTGTGTAGTTTTCCGCCCACACGATCTGATGCTTCATAGAGTGAAACCTGGTGTCCAGCTTTAGCCAACCGCGCCGCCGACATCATGCCGCCCATACCTGCGCCAATAACAACTATCTTCATAGTGTGCGGCCTTTCCATTGCACCTGACCACGCATCATCCAAGAGAAAATGATTAAGTAAATAAGCAAAGCTGATGAGAAGGGATGGAGGAATGCATCTAGTCCAGTTTTACCTACTTTGATTGCACTCATTGCTCGCGTAAGAGTAACTGCAGCAAATGCATACCAACCTATAGAAGAACCCGTGATGCCTGCAATAAGAGGTGCAATGCCAGTTAAAAATAGGAATGTGATTGCAATGGCTGAACCAAGAACTGAACCAAATGCTGCGTGTAGAGATTTGCCGTAGCCGGCTTGAATTTCTACCCAGGATGAATACATACGAGTGGATGCGATTGTTGCTCCATTTGCAACGCAGCCATGGGAACCATTTTTAACAAGGGATCTGGCAAGTTCAACATCATCTAAAACTTTATTTCGCACGCTGTTATAGCCACTCACTTGATCCAGCGCAGCTTTTCTCACAACAAAGAACTGCCCGTTAGCCACAACCGTTGATGCAAGTGAACTCTTCTCAGCAACCCTCAAGATTACTGTGGACATCCACGACCATTGTAAAAGCGGTTGAATTAACTTTTCAGACCAGCTCAATGCCAGTTGTTTTGGATAGGGGGAGAGGAAATCTAACTGCGCGTTCTTTAACAGAGTCACTGCTTTGCTTATTGCATCTGGAACCAATCGCACATCAGCATCAACAGAGACAATGATTTCACCAGAAGATTTATCAAAGAGTTGTTGTAATGCCCAGGTCTTACCAATCCACCCCTGTGGCAGCGTAGTTCCGCTCAGTATCTGAAAGTTTGGTAGGCCTGAAACGTGTTGCTGCAGTAAGGCCAAGGTGTCATCTTCAGAGTTATCATCGAGAAGTAGAAACTCAACATGAGTGAGATTCTCTTGATCTTTTAGTGAGGCAACAAGTTCACCAACATTATTAGCTTCATTGCGCAGGGGAACTATGACGGAGATTGATTCTTGAACTTGTGAACTCTTATCAGGGGTGCGGATAGTAAGGAAGTTGATCAGAGAGATGAGGAGAATAAAGCTGGAAGGAATTGTTAAGAGGTAATCCATGGAATCTAAGGGCGTCCTAACCAGCGGTTAAAGAAGTAAGGAGCAAGAACGATGCCAAAGATGCCTCCAGCAAAGAAAGCAACGCCGGGACGACTAAAGAAGAATAAGTTGCCGATGATTCCTGAGAACAATGTCCATAAAAGGAATATGTCGGTAGTGCGGAATGTGGCACCGCCCTTTCGCTTTTCGCGTGGGGTAATCAGATGTAGCACGCCAATCAAAAACATTCCGCTAAGCAACCAACCAAAAGTGTTTGATAAAGGAATCTCAGGTTGGAAGGGAACATGTGCACCAGTAACAACCCACGTCCAGTTACCTGCTGTAACCATCAGAGGATCTAGGAACAAGTCCCATGCCGCAAGAACAACTCCGCCATAGAGAAATACCCAATTACCTGCAATACGGCGGGCCGCAGTTAAGACAGGGTGAGCCATCATGACCCACGCAAAAGGAACAACGAGTGGAACTTCAAAGATCTTTAATCCTAAGTTCCCAGAATATGTGTAACTACCAAAAGGCCACTGCGTTAGAAGCCCAACATGTTCAATAGTGAGAGCAAAGAAGAAGGTAAATATAAAATATGTAATTGCATAACGTGTGCCATAGGCCAGTAGTGCATGTAACAACATCGCACCAGCACCCCAGTAAATAACGTTGAGTGTGAGCAAACGCAAAACTTCACCATTTACTAATGGATAGATCACTTGAAGCAGGATTGCGATGGCAACTACAGAGTTGAGCAAGCCATTTACGCGAGGCGATAACTGCCCATAGCGGCGCCGTCTTGGGGTGTAATGACGGATCGACATGGCTTAAGTCTGCCCTATTTGCCTACTTAACTATTAATCGAACCGCGAATATCTTTGAGCGCAAAGCGTGCAAAGAGCTCTTCTGAATACCAGTTATAGGTACTTGTGTCTGCAATCGCCTTTTGGTGGGCTGCGCCTTTGTATGCAAAATTCTTAATTGCCACTCCAGACTCCCATAATGAAAAAGTTCCCTGCAAACCAATAGGTGCTTCGCCGATTCCTATGGCAGAGATTAATCCAGGAGCTGATTTCAAAGACATTGTCACAGGTGGCACAGAGCTCCAAAAGCGAAAGTTTTGATGCCACTTAATGCGCGCCCGTGTAATGGCGGCGACGGGGCCAGTCCAATCCTTTGCCGTTGCAATAAATGGTTCCTGCTTTGCCCATTGACCATGGGAGGAAATTGGTTCAAGTACTGCGCGAAATTCACTCACACTGTTTTTACGCCATTGCTTAACAACAAATGATTGATCAAAGGCATCAATGTCATGGACTTGTGCAATTAAACCCCAGCGAAGAGTGTTGGCATCTGCTGGTGTGAAAGTCTCGCCTTTGCCAGTGCCTAAGGATTTAAAGAATCCCACGTTTTTAGATGTGCGCAAAACAATGCGATCCGTGCCCATCGCAACTAATGCAAAGGGAATTCGGCTAGGAGTAATTGTCCAGAAGTAGGCAACAATCATTTAGAACCAGCGAATCATTCCAATAATGCCAGCGGCTGCATAGAAAAACTGTAAGAAGAGAATTCCACGGTGCTTTCCTAGATATGCCCAAATACCAATAAGAGCAGAAGATGTCAGAAGCAAGGTGAAGCCAATGAACTCAGCTCCAATGTTTGCAGCAACTAGGAGTGAGTAAATAATCGCAGTTGCAACACCTAGCCACTCGAAGATCCTTGCCTTAGTGACATTGCTATTTCTGTTCAATTAAATCCCACTTGTTTCCATACCTGTCTTTGAAAACCACAACCTGACC
>JBEATO010000089.1:0-3430 GCA_041161945.1 Actinomycetota bacterium | reverse complement strand
ACACATAAGAAATGCGCTCAAGGGAATTATCACTTACGACAAAGAGATGGTGCGAGCTGGGGTTGCACTTGGTTTTAACACGATGTCACCTGGTGTGAAGTAACTACTCAGCCTTCTTTTTCGCCTTACCAGTCGCAGCCTTCTTTGCTGCCTTCTTGGCTCCGCCCTTTTTCACAACGTTCTTTGTAAGAGTCGGTGCAGTCTCACCCTTCTTAGGTTTCGCTGCCGCTTTCTTTCTCGACTTCTTAGGTGAAGGTCCGTTCTCTGCTTCCCATGCACGACGCCCTGCAAGTAGTTCAAGGCCGCGCTCTAGCGTCATTCCTTCTGCTGTATCACCACGACGCAAGGTTGCATTAGTTTCACCATCAGTTACATACATACCAAAGCGACCATCTTTAATAATCAAAGGCTTCTCTGTTGTTGGATCAACACCCAGTTCTTTAACTGGTGGCTTTGCCACACCGCGACGACGCTCTTTTGGCTTTGAATAAATCTCTAACGCTTCATCTAGCGTCATTGTGAACAACTGTTCTTCAGATGTGAGCGTACGTGAATCAACACCGGCCTTTAAATAAGGACCGTAGCGACCGTTTTGAACAGTGATCTCATCACCTAATGCGTTCGTTCCTAACGTACGAGGAAGAGAGAGAAGTCTTAAGGCATCTTCATAGGTGACGGTGTCGAGAGTCATTGTGGAGAGAAGGGAAGCAGTTTTAGCTTTAGGCGCATCTGCTTTCTTTTTCTTCTTTCCTGATGCAGTAAGTTCCACAGGAACTTCTGGTAGTACTTCTGTGATGTAAGGACCAAAGCGACCACTCTTAGCAATGATTGGTAGGTTTGTAGCAGGATCAATTCCTAGTTCGCGCTCACCTGAAGGTGCCTCAAGTAATTCAATTGCTTTTGCAAGAGTTAACTCATCTGGTGCTAATGACTCAGGGATGTTTGCAAGCTTGCGCTCTTCTCCTGGCAGGTTCTGTTGCAGGTATGCCCCGTAGCGTCCAACACGGATTTCAATCTCAGGGGACAAGTTCATCGTGTTTGTGGCACGGGCATCAATTACGCCTAAATCAGCTGATAATTCATTGAGTCCAGGCTGTCCATCAACGCCATAGAAGAAATCACGTAGCCAATCACTGCGGCTAGCTTCTCCTCCTGCAATCTTGTCTAGATCTTCTTCCATGCTGGCAGTGAATTCATAGTCAACTAATTTGGTGAAATGTGTTTCAAGAAGGCCTGTGACAGAAAAGGCCAAAAACGTTGGAACAAGAGCGCGTCCGCGCTTATAGACATAACCGCGATCTTGAATAGTTTGAATAATTGATGCAAAGGTAGAGGGACGACCAATACCGAGCTCTTCTAGCTTTTTAACAAGAGTTGGTTCTGTGTATCGGGCTGGTGGCTTAGTTTCATGCCCCTCACAGGTGTATTCATCCACCTTTACTGATTGACCAAGTGTCATTGCAGGTAAGCGCTTATCGGCGCTCTCTTCGTCTTTGTTCTCATCACTGACGATGTCATCGTATGCAGCTAAGAAGCCTGGGAAAGTGATAACAGATCCATTTGCACGAAAGATTGTGGCTTTGTGATCATTTGTCGTTGCATCAAAATCAACACGCATCTGCATCTTTTTAGCATCTGCCATTTGGGATGCCACTGTGCGCTTCCAGATTAGATCATAAAGAGCAAATTCATCTCTTGATAGCTCTGGTGCTAACTCTCCTGGAGTCTTAAATGTCTCTCCCGCTGGGCGGATCGCCTCATGTGCCTCTTGTGCATTTTTTGTTTTGCCGGTGTATGCACGTGGTGAATCTGCAACATGGTCTGCGCCATAGAGAGCTTTAGCAGCTTTGCGCGCAGCATCAATTGCTTGCTGTGAAAGATTAACGCTGTCGGTACGCATGTAGGTGATGTAGCCGTTTTCATACAGACGCTGTGCAATACGCATAGTGATTTGTGCGCCCCAACCCAAACGACTACCAGCATCTTGCTGCATCGTTGAGGTCGTAAAAGGAGGCTTAGGACGCTCAGTTCGTGGGCTTTCCTCCATTGATTTAACGGTTAATGAAGAAGAGCTCAATGATTCAACAAGGCCTCTGGCCCCTGCTTCATCTAATAACAAGATACTTGCAAGAGATTTTTCCTTTACGGCGCCATCTGCGCCAAAGTCAGAAGTTGCTGCAACTCTCTTGCCATCTACTTCTAATAGCCGCGCATTAAAGCCCAGCGCAGTGACCGCTGCTAAGTCCCACCAGGCACTTGAAATAAATGCCATACGCTCGCGCTCTTTTTCAACAATCAACCTTGTTGCAACTGATTGCACGCGCCCAGCTGAAATACGTGGCATAACTTTCTTCCACAAAACAGGAGAGAGTCTGTAACCAAAGAGTCTGTCTAATACTCGCCGTGTTTCTTGGGCATCGATGAGGTGATAATCCAGATCTCTAGTGTTCTCTACTGCGGCTTGGATAGCCTCTTTTGTAATCTCATTAAAGACCATGCGCTTAATAGGAATCTTTGGTTGCAAAGTCTCTACTAAGTGCCAGGCGATTGCCTCGCCTTCTCTGTCTTCATCCGTTGCAAGGATTAACTCTTCAGCCTGCTTCATTAACTCTTTGAGCTCAGCTACTTTTGCTTTTTTATCTGGGTTAATGACGTATAGAGGCGCAAAGTCGTTTTCAATATCAACACCCTCTTTAGCCCAAGCAATCTTCTTATATTCCTTAGGGATATCAGCTGCGCGCTGGGGAAGGTCTCGGATATGGCCGACGGAGGCCTCGACGATGTATCCATCGCCGAGGTATCCGCCAATTTTGCGCGCTTTAGCAGGTGATTCAACAATCACAAGCTTGATAAGCGCAGCCTTTTCTTTAGCCATGTAGTCCTTTGGGGAAAGTGCGTGTGACTAGTTAATGATTGCTGTTGCTTGACGACGATTACGAATCAGCGAAGCAATGATGACAAGGGTTGCACCGATGCCAATTGCTGTGGAGATTGTTGTGCTGCCGCCAAGGGCTAGTGAAACGATTGCTGGAGTAATAAGAAGTGCAACCAGGTTCATTACCTTAATCAATGGGTTAATCGCTGGGCCTGCAGTGTCCTTGAAAGGATCTCCCACAGTGTCACCAACGATTGTTGCAGCATGTGCATCAGAGTTCTTTCCACCATGATGTCCATCTTCAACCATCTTCTTAGCATTATCCCAAGCACCGCCTGAGTTAGAAAGAAATACAGCCATAAGAGTTCCTGTGCCAATAGCACCAGCTAGGTATGCACCAAGTGGTCCAACACCTAAACCAAATCCAACTGCGATTGGCGCCATTACTGCCAGTAATCCTGGTGTTACAAGTTCACGTAGTGAATCACGAGTACAGATATCAACCACACGACCATAGTCAGGTTTTTCTGTGCCCTTCATGATTCCTGGGTGCTC
>JBEATO010000069.1:0-2531 GCA_041161945.1 Actinomycetota bacterium | reverse complement strand
TTTCCCGCATGACACACCCGGTTTTTTTGGGGGTTGCATTTAAAAAACGGCATGAGATACTTAACCCTTAGTTCGAAAGAACTAAAAACCGAACCGGGAGAGTACTTCTCAAACGAGTTTCAAAAGCTGAAACCTTTGCCGTACAAGTTTTACAATGATTACCCAAACTAATCACAGAGAAACATTTAGATTCGTTCCTTCAACATCTACTCCTGTCTCACCTGAGCGAGTAGCCGAACTCCTGAAAGCTGAATGGGAGTTATTCACCAAGCAAACTGGCAAGAGCGCTGAAGAAAGTCGTCGTGCTCTCAAGTCATTGCCTATGGGTGTAACTTCAAGCTTTCAACACTGGGACCCATATCCAATCTCCATCGTGAGCGCTAAGGGCGCTTGGATGACAGATGTTGATGGTCGCCAGCTCCTTGATCTCTCCATGGGCTTTGGTGCCATGCTGGCAGGTCACCTGAACCCAGTGATCGTTGAGGAAGTAAAGAAGGCACTCGAGAGTGGAACTCTCTTTGTCACCCCTTCTCCTATTTCAACCGATGCTGCAGAGCGCATCTGCCGGCGCTTTGGTATTGATCTAGTTCGCTTCACTAACTCTGGAACTGAATCAACAATGTATGCCGTGCGCACAGCACGCGCTGCAACAGATAAGAATGCAATAGTTAAAATTGAGGGCGGCTATCACGGTAGCTATGACCCATTCGTAGTCTCAAGCAAGCCACCTATCGACAAGATTGGTGATGCCGAAGATCCAATCGCTTACACACCTGAAGGAATCGTTCCAGGTGAGATCTATGTTGTTCCTTATAACAATGCAGATGCCCTAGAGCGCACATTCAAAAAGCATGGCTCATCCATTGCTTGTTTCATCCTTGAGCCAGTTCTAGAAAACATAGGCATTGTTTTGCCAGATGAAGGTTACTTAGAGCGAGTTCGCGAACTGTGCGATGAATACAACGTTGTTTTAATCTTTGATGAAGTTAAAACAGGTTTAACTGCAGGACATCAAGGCGCTGCACAGCGTTTAGGTGTTACTCCAGACTTAATTACTCTTGCAAAATCAATTGGTGGCGGGCTTACTTTGGCAGCCTTTGGTGGCAAGAAGAAGTACATGGACTTTGTTACTAATGGAAAAATGGCCCACTTTGGAACATTTAACGGTAATCCCCTTGCAATGGCAGGTGTTCGAGCCGCTGATGTGATCTTTACCGAAGAATCACTTTCACAGGCTGAAGCTTTTAACCAACAAGCACTCGATCGCATCAGTGCAATCATTGAGCAGTACCAACTACCAGCACACACTGTTGGTTTTGGTGTGAAGGGCTGTATTACGTGGTCCATAGAGCCTGTTCGTAACTACCGTGATTACAAAGCCACAGATTTTGCTGTTGCTGAGCTTTCATGGTTATGGTCACTTAACCGCGGAATCATTACGCCTCCAGGCCTAGATGAGCAGTGGTTAATCTCATTGGCTCACGGTCAAAAGGAAGTTGATATTTTGGTGGAGGATTTCGAATCCCTCGCCAAAGCTTTGCGTTCATAAAAACTAACGGGAAAGAAGAAAATGACAACGGAGTCAGCTCTTCAAACCGCTCGGACGCAGTTGCGCCGGGCCGTTGAACTACTAGAACTTACCGAAAATGATTGGCAAACCCTTTCCACACCTCGTCGCATCCTTGAAGTAGCAGTTCCGCTTAGGCGCGATAACGGAAATGTGGAGATGTATAAAGGATTTCGCGTTCAATACTCAACAACACGTGGTCCTTCAAAGGGCGGTGTTCGCTTTCACCCAGATATAGATATGGATGAAACCGTTGCTCTTGCCATGTTGATGACATGGAAATGCGCACTTACTAACTTGCCTTACGGCGGTGCTAAAGGTGGAATAGCAGTAGATGCGCACACACTTTCTTTAGCTGAAAATGAGCGCCTCACACGTCGCTACACATCAGAGATCTTGCCCATCATTGGACCAGAGCGCGATATTCCAGCTCCTGATGTTGGAACAGATGAGCGCAACATGGCCTGGATGATGGACACATATTCAGTGAACGCAGGTTTTTCTGTTCCAGGGGTAGTTACGGGCAAACCCATTGTTTTAGGTGGCTCACTTGGTCGCACATCAGCTACCGGTGATGGCGTTGCAATCTCAACAATAGAAGCGCTACGAGTTAAAGGAATTGATTCCAAAGGTGCAACAGTTGCTATTCAAGGCTTTGGAAAAGTCGGTTACTGGGCAGCAATTGCACTTGAAAACCTTGGTCTTAAAGTTATTGCAGTTAGTGATGTCAGCGGTGGTGTTACAGGTTTCGCTTCCGTTGCAGAACTTTGGAAATACTTCCAAGCCAACGGCAACCTGCACATGCCTGGCACAGACAAAATCACACAAGAAGAACTACTTCACTTAGATGTTGATGTTCTCATCCCTGCAGCTTTAGCTGACTCTGTGACTGAGAAAACTGCCAGTGGTATCAAAGCAAAAATCATTGTTGAAGGCGCTAACGCCCCAACAACTCCAGGTGGAG
>JBEATO010000064.1:0-7255 GCA_041161945.1 Actinomycetota bacterium | reverse complement strand
GGACGAACCTCTGGTGTGTCGGTTGTTCCGCCAGGAGCACCGCCGATTAGCTACGTTCGGAAGGGATAACCGCTGAAAGCATCTAAGCGGGAAGCTCGCTTCAAGATTAGGTTTCTCATTGGTTTACCAAGTAAGGCCCCCAGCTAGACTACTGGGTTGATAGGGTGGAAGTGGAAGAGCCGTAAGGCTTGGAGCTGACCACTACTAATAGGCCGAGGATTTAACTACAAAGTTGCTACGCGTCCACTGTGTGGTTCTCGAGATACGGTCGAGAACCACGAAATAGAGAGAAGACTGACATCTATAAACGATGGCTTCAGAACTTCGATCTAATTCAAAGGTTTTGTCGAAATCTCAATAGCGTTTCGGCGACCATAGCGAGAGGGAAACACCCGGTCCCATTCCGAACCCGGAAGTTAAGCCTCTCAGCGTCGATGGTACTGCAAGGGTGACCTTGTGGGAGAGTAGAACGTCGCCGGACTTCTTTTATAAAAAGGGGCGCTTTAACGAGCGCCCCTTTTTTATTTCCCTATCATTTATTTATGCACTTTCGATTGGAGCAAAGAGATGGAAGATAAAAACAAGCGTCCATCACGTCCTGCTTCATCGCGCCCATCTGGGCCAAATAATGCACGCCGGCGTGAAGATTTGCCTGCTCGCGGCGGTTCATCTAATCGCGCTGGAGCTCCGCGCCAAACTCGTGGTGGATCAGATCCACGCGGTGCACGTCCAGCACCTGTTGATCGCGAGCAATCGCGTCTTCGCCCAAGAATTTTTGAACCAGATATTCCAGAAGAGATTACTGGTGAAGAGTTAGACAAGTCTTTGCGTGCAGAACTTCTTTCACTCTCTGCAGAAAATGCAAAAGTAGTCGCCAGACATTTAGCGTGTGTGAATTTATATGCAGAAGAAGATCCACAACGCGCTCATAAACACGGTGTTGCTGCTGCCCATCATGCTGGTCGCTTAGCCGTTGTTCGAGAATCTGCTGGATATGCAGCATATCGCGCAGGTCATTATGAAATTGCGCTAAAAGAACTACGTGCATCTCACCGCATCTCTGGTGATGTTTCAATGTGGCCGGTTATGGCAGATTGTGAACGTGGTCTTGGAAACCCTCTAAAAGCGCTGAATTTGGCTGGTTCTGATGAGGTTAAGCGATTAGCTAAACCAGAAGAAATTGAAATGCGCATTGTCGCATCCGGTGCTCGCCGAGATCTTGGTGAATTCGATGCAGCCGTTGTCACACTCACTTGCAAAGAACTTAATAATGAGCAGGAGGAGTGGGCAGTGAGATTGCGATATGCCTATGCCGATGCCCTAGAGGCTGCTGGACGCAAAGAAGAGTCACAAGAGTGGTTTGCAAAGTGCGCAGAGATTGATGCTGAAGAGGTTACTGATGCCTCTGAGCGTTGCCTGTAAATAATTATCCACATCAACTAAAGCCTGCCTGCCTTATCTGTCAGCTGTTCTGGTAATCATCAACCTTTCCATTCAAAGAAGAGATGAGTTGTGCCATGAGCGTTGTGAAAGCTAAGAAGAAGAGCGCAGTTGAAGAAGTAGAGCAAGAAGATTATTCACTCAACGATCTACTTTTGCGGGGCAGAGTTTCAGCGATAGCTATTGAGAAAGAACTGCCATCGGGGGATAAGCTCGTTGAGTTTCGCCTTATTGTTTCCAGAGAGCGCCGTGATGGCGTTGACACGTTGGATATTGGTGCATGGAGTGCAAAATCACGCCGACTAGCTATGACTCTAAAACCTGATGAATGGATCGAGGTTTCAGGTGCTATTCATAGGCGTTTTTGGCGCGGTGCAGGCGGACTTGCAAGCCGTTGGCAGGTTGAAGCCGTTGAGATTTCTCGAATTTAGATAGGCTTGGCGCTATGGCAAATGACATTTTTTCAACTCTGCGTACATATTTGGGCAAAGTAACTGATGGAGATAAGAACGCTTCAGAAGTTGCTTCAACTGTTAATCAGTGGCTGCGTGAAGGTGGCGAAGCGCTCAAAATCAAAATTGAAGATGAAGTAGAACGCTCAGTTTCAAAGATGGGCTTTGTGAAGCGCGGGGAGTTTGAAGCTTTGAAAGAGGAAGTTGCACGCTTGAAGATGAGTAAGCCCGCCAAGAAGGCTGCAGCACCTAAGAAAAAGAGTGTTAAAAAAGCTACACCTAAGAAAGCGAGCAAAAAATGACAACTGCCTCTGAGCACACACAGGGTGAGAATCTAGTTGAAGAGATTCGCAGTGAATTAGTTGAGATTGATTCAATGAGTGTTAACGATCATGGTGATCGTTATGAACAGTTGCATCAGAAATTATCAACTGCGCTTTCATCTATTGATGGGCTCTAAGTAGTACAAGTGAAAATCCGTCTTGATGCTGAGTTGGTGCGCCGGGAATTAGCCCGCTCGCGCGAACAGGCATCGGATTTAATTGAAGCGAGATCTGTTTTAGTTAATGGAATTCCAGCCACAAAGCCAGCAACGATGGTCGATGCTGAAACCTCCATTAAGTTGCATGGCAAGAGAGATGACTTTGTTTCCAGAGGTGGCCACAAGTTAGCTGGTGCACTTGGTGCATTTTCTGGCGTAGTAGTTGAGGGCAAGAGATGTCTAGATGCCGGTGCATCAACCGGGGGATTCACCGATGTCTTGCTGCGCCGGGGAGCTGAGAAAGTTGTTGCAGTAGATGTTGGTTATGGGCAGCTTGCCTGGGAGCTTCGCCAGGATCCACGTGTAGTCATTCATGATCGCACCAATATCCGCCATTTGACGGGTGAGATTATTGGCGATCCCATTGATTTAGTCGTTGCAGATCTTTCCTTTATCTCGCTCACCCTCGTTCTTCCTGCGCTAGCTGCAGTCTCAAAGCCTGAGGCAGATTTTGTTGTGATGGTTAAACCCCAGTTCGAAGTAGGCCGAGAAAAGCTAGGAGCTGGGGGAGTTGTGCGCGATCCTGCGCTGAGAAAAGGCGCTGTCATTGAAGTCGCAGATTCTGCTTATGATGTCGGTCTTGGAACCTTAGGCATTGCAGCTAGTCCACTACCTGGACCTGCTGGAAATGTTGAGTATTTCTTGTGGCTTCGACGTGGAGCCCCAGAGATAAATCACGAGGCGTTAGATCAAGCGATAGCGATTGGACCGCAATAAATGAGTGAGCGCAATTTACTTCTTGTCTGTAATCCTTCACGTAAGGAAGCAGTAGATGCGGCGGCGGCTCTTGCTAAAGATTTCCAAGCTGGTGGATTTTCTCTGTTCACAATTTCAGATGTAGTGATTCCAGGTGTTACTAAGTGTGAAGTAGATGCAATGCCAAAACTTGAGGTCGCAGTCGTTTTGGGCGGAGATGGCACAATGTTGCGCGCTGCAGAGGTCACGCGCGAGCAGCAAATTCCATTGCTGGGCGTGAATTTGGGACATGTTGGATTCTTGGCTGAAGTTGAAAAGCCACCACTTGCCACAATTGTTTCAGCGATATCGAAGAAAGAATATGTTTTAGATTCCCGGATGGTTTTGCAGTATGCAGTAAAGCGCGATGGTAAGGCTGTTTCTGAAGGCTGGGCTTTAAATGAAGTGACTGTAGAGCGCGAGAGATCAACGATGGTTGAGCTTTTTCTTGAAATTGATGGACGACCTATTTCACGCTGGGGCTGTGATGGTTTGATTTGCTCCACACCAACAGGTTCAACTGCATATGCATTCTCTGCGGGTGGACCGGTTGTGTGGCCTGAGGTAGATGCATTAGTTGTCCTGCCGATTTCGGCCCACGCACTATTTTCGCGTCCACTAGTTATTTCTCCACAATCTGACATTGTTGTTCGTGTCGAATCCAAGGATGCTGTTTTATCAGCTGACTCTTTGCGAAAGTTCGCCCTTCAATCAGGAGATCGTGTTCACATCACGAAAGATTCCCATGTTGTTAAGTTGGCGCATTTAACTAACACCGTCTTTAGTGATCGATTGGTGGCCAAATTCAAACTTCCCGTTGAGGGCTGGCGCGGTGAGTGATCGTACATTTCTAGAAGAAATATCTATTCGCTCCATCGGAGTTATTGAACACTCCACAATTGAAATATCCCCAGGACTCACTGTTTTAACGGGTGAGACAGGTGCTGGAAAAACACTGATTTTGACTGCTTTGAACCTGATTTTGGGCGGAAAAAGCGATAGTTCACTCGTTCGCAAAGGCAGCGAGAGATTAGTTGCAAGTGGAAGTTTTAGTGTTCCGAAATCTATGGAAGAAACATTTGAGGAGAACGGCTTACAGATCGAAGATGGACAGTTGATTCTCACCAGAACTGTCAATTCCGATGGCAAGAGCAAAGCAACAAGTAATGCAATTGCCGTGCCATCAAGTGTGTTGGCGGCTGCAAGTGAGAATTTGGTAGAGGTGCATGCACAAGCTGCGAATTTAAATATGACAAAGGCTTCCAAGCAGAGAGACCTTCTGGATCGATTTGGTGGCAAGAACCTTAATGAGGCATTGAGTTCCTACCAAAAAGAGTTAGCGAGCTATCACGATCTTAAAACTCGCATCTCGGCGATGAAGAAAAGCATTGATTCCAGAGATGCAGAACTATCTGCGCTGCGAGAGTTTGCAACTGTCATGGGTAAGTTAAAACTCGAGCGCGGAGAACTGCAAGAAATCACGACAGAGATTTCACGTTTATCGAGTGTTGAAGATCTGCGGTTAGCGGCGCAAAACGCATCCTCTGTTATTGAAGAAGAGGAGTCCGGCTCTCTCACAACCCTTGGAATTGTTCGAAAATCTCTAGATTCTGTGCGAGCAAAAGATCCACAGATTGAAGAGATTTATCAAAGAGTCAGTGAGGCTTTCTTTTTAGTAGATGATGCGAAAGGTGTTTTAGCCTCATATATAGCGAATTTAGAGGCTGATCCAACGCGTCTAGATTATTTGAATAGCCGCAAAGCTGAAATTAACGTGCTTATTAAAAAATATGGTGGCAGCAATTCACCAGACGATGAACTAAATGCGTTGGTTGAGCGTTTTGAGAGTTCAAAGAATGCAATTGCAGATCTTGAAGGCGGGGATGAGCGGCTAAAAGAGTTGGAAAATGAACTTGGAGGAATAAAGAAAAAGCTTGTTGTGAACGCTAAGTCGCTGACAAGTATTCGAACAGAGAGCGCTTCACGACTTTCACAACAAGTAACAAAGGAGATTCAGCAATTATCGATGCCACACACCTCCCTTCATTGCCAGGTTAATAGCGCTGACTACAACGCACTCAAAGAATCTGATTTCACCCCACTAGGTTGTGATGAGATTGCGATGTTGATCCAGGGACATAAAGACGGACCACTAGTTCCACTGGCAAAGGGTGCGAGTGGTGGCGAAATGTCACGCGTGATGTTGGCCCTTGAAGTTGTTTTAGCTGCAACACATCCCGTTGGAACATATGTCTTTGACGAAGTAGATGCTGGTGTTGGTGGAAAAGCGGCAATCGAAGTTGGACGCCGTCTGCACGCACTCTCTAAACACGCACAAGTCATAGTTGTGACGCACCTGCCACAAGTTGCCGCTTGGGCTGATTCGCACTTTGTGGTGACTAAGAACTCTGATGGTTCAGTTACTGAAAGCAATGTGAGCAAAGTGGTGAAAGAGGATCGCGTTGAGGAGATTGCACGCATGTTGGCCGGCATGGAGAGCTCCGTGAGCGCTCGTGAACACGCCACCGAACTCCTAGAACTGCCCCTGTCAAAGCGATAGCCAATCCGATGATAGGTTGGTCTCCCATGGGCCAACCTCATGTGACTAAACACTTATTTGTAACTGGCGGAGTCGCCTCATCACTTGGCAAAGGACTCACCGCCTCATCACTTGGCAGGTTATTAGTAGCCCGTGGCATACGCGTGACGATGCAAAAGCTCGATCCCTACCTCAATGTGGATCCTGGCACCATGAATCCTTTCCAACACGGAGAAGTTTTCGTCACCGATGATGGGGCAGAGACTGATCTAGATATCGGTCATTATGAAAGATTCCTAGATACCAATTTACATGGTTCAGCTAACGTAACAACAGGTCAGGTGTATTCACGAGTCATTGCACGTGAGCGCCGCGGTGAGTATTTAGGTGAAACAGTTCAAGTTATTCCACACATCACTAATGAAATCAAAGAGCGCATCCGCGCAATGGCTGCTCCTGATATTGATTTAGTTATTACTGAAGTGGGTGGCACTGTTGGAGATATTGAATCTCAACCATTTTTGGAATCTATTCGACAGATTCGCCAAGAAGTTGGTCGCGATAATGTTTTCTATTTACACATCTCTCTCGTTCCATACATTGGTCCATCAGGGGAGTTAAAGACGAAGCCAACACAGCACTCAGTTGCTGCCCTTCGCAGTATTGGTATTGCTCCAGATGCGATTGTTTTGCGCTCTGATCGCGAGATTCCTATGGGAGTGAAGAAGAAGATTTCATTGATGTGTGACGTTGATCTTGAGGCAGTTGTTGCAGCTATGGATGCACCTTCAATTTATGACATCCCTAAAGTTCTACACTCTGAAGGTCTCGATTCCTACGTTGTTAAGCGTCTAGATCTTGGTGGCCATGAGGTCGTCTGGGGAGAATGGGATGCTCTCTTGCAGAAAGTTCATCATCCTAAGCACCATGTTCGCGTTGGTTTAGTTGGTAAATATATTGATCTTCCAGATGCCTATCTTTCAGTCTCTGAAGCGCTTCGCGCTGGTGGTTTTGCTAATGAGGCAAAGATTGAGATTGTTTGGATTCCAAGTGATGAGTGCGAGAGTGCAGAGGGCGCAAAGAAGCATCTGAGTGGATTGGATGCGATTGTTGTTCCTGGAGGCTTTGGTATTCGAGGTATTGAAGGAAAAGTTGGCGCACTTAAATTTGCACGAGAGAACAAAATTCCGACTCTGGGATTGTGTTTAGGACTGCAGTGCATGGTGATTGAAGCTGCTAGAAACTTAGCTGGCATGAAGGATGCTATTTCAGCTGAGTTCTCAGATTCTGGAACACCTGTTATTGCAACGATGGATGATCAAAAGCATGTTGTTGCAGGTGAAGGCGATATGGGCGGCACCATGCGTTTAGGTCTCTATAAAGCAGATCTACTCAAAGGTTCAGTTGTAGCTACCACATATGGATCTCTTGAAATATCTGAGCGCCATCGTCATCGCTATGAAGTTAACAATCTTTATCGTGATCAGATTTCAAAGGCTGGATTAGTTTTCTCAGGCATGTTTGCCGAGCGCGACTTGGTCGAGTTTG
>JBEATO010000041.1:0-7160 GCA_041161945.1 Actinomycetota bacterium | reverse complement strand
GTACTTGGCGTTGACCCAAAGAAGGCCGATCAAGCGATCCGCTCAACTGTTAACTTGCCACACGGAACAGGTAAGACTGCTCGCGTTTTGGTTTTTGCTAACGGAGAAAAAGCAGATGCAGCTCGCGCAGCTGGCGCAGATATCGTCGGTGGCGATGAACTGATCGAAGAAGTTTCAAAGGGTCGTCTTGATTACGACGCAGTTGTTTCAACACCAGATTTGATGGGTAAGGTCGGTCGCCTTGGAAAAGTTCTTGGACCACGCGGCTTAATGCCAAACCCAAAGACAGGCACAGTGACAACAGATGTTGCTAAGGCTGTTGAAGATATCAAGGGCGGAAAGATTGAATTCCGCGTTGATAAGAACTCAAACCTTCACTTCCTTATTGGCAAGGTTTCATTTACTGCCGATCAGCTAGCTGAGAACTACGCAGCAGCGATGGAAGAAGTTATGCGTGCTAAGCCAAACTCTTCAAAGGGTCGCTACGTACAAAAGGCTGTTGTTTCAACAACTATGGGGCCTGGAATCGCAGTTGATCCCAACCTAGTTCGTGAGCCAGTAGCCAACTAAGAAATATTTAACGAAAAGGGCCTCGGCATCACGCCGGGGCTCTTTTTATTTCCCCCTCGAAAGTTTGAGTTTAATTAGACTTCAACCATGGCATCAATCGTTGAAACCGCACCTCTTGTATTAAATGTGGGTGTCGTGCTGACCGCTGCGGCAACGATGGGATTTGCTGCTCGCAAATTGGGCCTGCCATCCGTAATTGGATATTTGGTTACAGGGCTTTTAGTTTCTCCCTTTACCCCAGGCTTTGTTGCAGATAACAATCAACTCGCTTTACTTGCAGATATTGGTGTTGTTTTACTTTTATTTGAAGTAGGAATTGAATTAGATCTGCGAAAGATAACCCGTGAACAGAAAGCACTTCTATGGGGCGTTCCATCACAAATACTTATTGGAATCTTGATTGGTACCCCAGTTTTCCTCTGGTTGGACATTCCAATTTTTGGCGCTCTCTTATTGTCGCTTTCAATTGCAATGTCTTCGAGTGTAGTGATAGTAAATATCACTCGAAGTCCGCGTCGCGCCACGGACTCTTTAACTGAAGAAGCGCTACTCGGTTGGTCTTTGGTGCAAGATGTTGTTGGTGTTGCCGCTGCTGCGATGATTCTTACTTTGTTCGGTGCCAGTGATAAATCGATTCCAGAAGCGATTGCAGGATTGATTGGTTTTGTTTTCATTGCAATTGCTGCATCAAAAGTTCTGCCAAAAGTGTTACAGGCAGTTCGCTGGGAAAAGGATTTCTTCCTGATTTATTCAGTTTCCTTTGGTTTGGTTTTGGCCGCCCTGGGAACTGTTGTGTTTGGAATTCCTATGGCACTTGCTGGTTTTGTTGCCGGCCTAGCCATTAACCAAAGTCGTGACACAGAAGAAGTAAGAAAGGCGATTCTGCCATTTAGAGATTTATTTGCAGTCTTGTTCTTTGTTGTGATTGGAACATTGATTGAGCCAGCACAGTTATCAGAAGCATGGCCCTTTGCAGTATTGATAATTGTGATGATGATTCTGGTAAAAACTCTCCCAACCATCGCACTTGCTCGCATTGGAAAAATGAAAGTGAAGCCTTTCCACTTAGGAGTTGGTGTCAGCCAAATAGGTGAGTTTTCATTCGTTTTAGGCAGCTTGGCATTTGCGCAAGAAGCCATCACCAGGGCCCAGTACACAGGACTCCTTCTAGCGGTGGTGCTCTCGATTACAGGCTCAACAATCATGGTTCGCAGGCCCTATAAGCAGCGCTCAATTTGACCCCAAAGGCTGCCCACCTTTAGCCTTACGCCATAACCAAAGACCGCAGGTCTAGATCAACCGCAAGGAAAATCTAAATAAATGAGGAAATCTCAGCCCGCGTAGGTGTTCATGTTAATCCGTGGCGCTTACGCGTTACGGATTTTTTTATTTCCTGTGATCACTAAGTACCAGGAAAGGTGAACCGAATGGCTCGCCCAGATAAAGCATCAGCAGTTGCAGAGCTGACGGAAGACTTCCGTACAGCAACAGCAACAGTCCTTACTGAATATCGCGGACTATCCGTGACTTCAATGAAGGAACTTCGCCGTGCACTTGGTGAAAAGACCAAGTACTCAGTAGTGAAGAACACTCTTACAAAGATTGCAGCAAAGGATGCCGGCGTTGATCTTTCACCAGATCTTCTCGTTGGTCCTTCAGCTGTTGCCTTCATTAAGGGAGACCCAATCGATGCGGCTAAGAGCCTGCGCGATTTCGCAAAAGAGAATCCATTCCTTGTCATCAAGGGTGGAATCTACGAAGGCAAAGCAGTAACCAAAGAAGAGCTCATGCAACTCGCTAACCTCGAGTCTCGTGAAGTTCTATTGGCAAAGCTTGCTGGTGCGATGAAGGGATCGCTTGCTAAGGCAGCTCGTATTTTCGATGCATTGCGTATCAAGCTTGAAGCAGAACAAGGTGCACCTGCACCAGTAGCGGCAGCTGCACCAGCAGCTGAGGCAGTAGTAGAAGCACCAGCCGCAGAGGCTGTTGCACCAGAAGTTGTGGCTGAAGTTGCTGAAACTCCAGCAGCAGAAGCAACTGAAGCATCCACAGAAACAGAAGAGAAGGAATAACGAATATGGCAAAGCTCAGCACAGAAGATCTATTGGGTCAGTTCAAGGAAATGACATTGGTCGAGCTCTCAGAGTTCGTTAAGTCATTTGAAACTGAATTCGATGTAACAGCAGCAGCTCCAGTAGCAGCAGCAGGCGGCGGCGCAGCAGCAGGCGGCGGCGATGCAGCAGCAGCACAAGATGACTTCACAGTTATCTTGGAAAACGCTGGTTCAGCAAAGATTGCAGTGATCAAGGAAGTTCGCGGATTAAATTCAAGCCTTGGCTTGAAGGAAGCGAAGGATCTTGTAGATGCGACTCCAGCGACTCTCCTAGAGAAGGTCAACAAGGAGACAGCAGAAAAGGCAAAGGCAGCCCTAGAGGCAGCTGGCGCAACTGTCACAATCAAGTAATTCGTCAGAAATCGCCCCGCTTGGCATCACGCCAGGCGGGGCTTTTTCTTTTCCCACCCTCTTATTCACATTTATCTGGCAATTGACTGACAAATTGCGCCCTTGGGGGTATAAGCCTTGGGTTGGACAGGGCGAGGGGGCGCGCGATACCCTTCACCTTCGCACAAAATTCAAATGGTCAGGGCATATAGCGGCTGAGACCTAATAGTTGTGCGTCCCCGCTTTACTGTCTGGAAGGACATATCTTGGCCGCGAATAAAAAAGTATCAGTAGCCCCACGTCGAATTTCTTTCGCAAAGATCCGCGAACCTCTCGAAGTTCCTAACTTATTAGCGTTGCAAGTTGAAAGCGTTGACTGGTTATTGGGCAACGATGCATGGCGCTCACGTATTGCTGCAGCCGATTCAATGAATCGCGGAGAAATCCCAACAACTTCTGGTTTGGAAGAAATCTTTGAAGAGATTTCACCAATCGAAGATTTCCAGGGATCAATGTCTCTCTCATTCCGCGATCACCGTTTCGAGCCACCTAAGTACTCAATTGGTGAGTGCAAAGAGCGCGACATGACATATTCACAACCATTATTCGTAACAGCAGAGTTTACAAACAACATCACTGGTGAAATTAAGTCACAGACTGTTTTCATGGGCGACTTCCCAGTTATGACTCCACGCGGAACTTTCGTAATTAACGGAACAGAGCGCGTTGTTGTTTCACAGCTAGTTCGCTCACCTGGTGTTTACTTCGAGCGCACAATTGAAAAAGCTTCTGACAAGGATGTTTTCACAGCTAAGGTAATTCCTAGCCGTGGTGCATGGCTTGAGTTTGAAGTTGATAAGAAAGATTTGGTTGGTGTTCGAATCGACCGCAAGCGTAAGCAATCTGTCACTGTCTTCTTAAAGGCATTGGGTTGGACTGAAGAACAGATTCTTGAAGAGTTCGGCGATTTCGAATCAATGCGTGCAACTCTTGAAAAAGATACTGTTAAAACTCAGGATGAGGCTCTGCTAGATATCTACCGCAAGCTACGTCCAGGTGAACCACCAACTAAGGAAGCTGCACAGAACTTAATTGAAAACCTTTACTTCAACCCAAAGCGTTATGACTTGGCCAAGGTCGGACGCTTTAAGGTCAATAAGAAGCTAGGTCTAGATCTAGAACTGAAGGCATCACTCCTTACTATCTCTGACATCGTGGCAACGCTGCGCTACTTAGTAGCCCTGCACCGCGGTGATGTATTAATGGAGTACGGCCGCGAAGTTCGCGTGGAGAAGGACGATATCGATCACTTCGGTAACCGTCGCCTACGTACTGTTGGTGAACTTATTCAAAACCAGGTTCGCATCGGTCTTTCACGTATGGAACGTGTTGTTCGTGAACGTATGACTACACAAGATGTTGAAGCGATTACGCCACAGACATTGATCAACATTCGTCCAGTAGTTGCATCAATTAAGGAGTTCTTCGGAACTTCTCAGTTGTCACAGTTCATGGACCAAACAAATCCATTGTCAGGACTTACACACAAGCGCCGTCTTTCAGCACTTGGACCTGGTGGTCTTTCACGAGATCGCGCAGGCTTTGAAGTTCGTGACGTTCACCCATCTCACTATGGACGTATGTGCCCAATTGAAACTCCTGAAGGACCAAACATCGGTCTTATCGGTTCACTTGCAACATATGGTCGCGTAACAGCATTTGGATTTATCGAAACTCCTTATCGCAAAGTTTCAAAGGGTCGCGTAACCGATCAAGTTGATTACTTAACTGCTGATGAAGAAGACGAGCACATCATTGCTCAGGCAAATGCACCATTAACTGAAGACTCTCACTTTGCTGAAGCACGCGTACTTGTACGCCGTCGTGGTGGCGAAGTTGAATACATCCCAGCTGATGAAGTTGATTACATGGATGTTTCTCCACGTCAGATGGTGTCTGTTGCAACAGCAATGATTCCATTCCTTGAGCACGATGATGCTAACCGTGCGTTGATGGGTTCTAACATGATGCGTCAGTCAGTACCTTTGATGCGCGCGGAAGCACCACTTATCGGTACAGGCATGGAGTTCCGTGCAGCCGTTGATGCTGGTGATGTTGTAACTGCAACTAAGGCTGGCGTTGTTACTGAAGTATCTGCTGAAGAAGTGAAGGTCATGGCAGATGACTCCACCTACCAAACTTATTCACTTCACAAGTTCACACGTTCTAACCAAGGAACTTCATATAACCAGAAGGTTATTGTCTCTGAAGGTCAGCGCGTTGAAGTTGGCTCAGTAATTGCTGATGGTCCATGTACCGAACTTGGTGAAATGGCTCTTGGTAAGAACTTGCTCGTGGCATTTATGTCATGGGAAGGCCACAACTACGAAGATGCGATTATCTTGTCGCAGCGCCTAGTTCAAGACGATGTTTTGACATCAATTCACATTGAGGAATACGAAGTAGATGCACGCGACACCAAGCTTGGTGCCGAAGAAATCACTCGCGACATTCCTAACGTTTCAGAGGAAGTTCTAGCTGATCTAGATGAGCGCGGAATCATCCGTGTTGGCGCCGATGTAGTACCTGGCGACATCTTGGTTGGAAAGGTAACTCCTAAGGGAGAAACAGAGTTAACTCCTGAAGAGCGCTTGCTCCGTGCAATCTTTGGTGAGAAGGCTCGTGAAGTTCGCGATACATCTCTTAAGGTTCCACACGGTGAATCAGGAAAAGTTATTGGCGTAAAGATCTTCGAATCTGAAGAAGGCTTTGAGTTAGCAGCTGGCGTTAACCAATTGGTTCGCGTGTATGTTGCGCAAAAGCGCAAGATTCAAGATGGTGACAAGCTTGCTGGTCGCCACGGTAACAAGGGTGTTATTTCTAAGATTCTTCCAGTTGAAGATATGCCATTCCTTGAAGATGGAACTCCAGTAGATGTTGTTCTTAACCCACTCGGTGTACCTGGTCGTATGAACGTTGGTCAGGTTCTTGAAATGCACTTAGGTTGGGTAGCAAAAACTGGTTGGGATCTATCTGGTGTCGATGAAGCGTGGCAGAAGCACATGCGCGCAATCGGTGCTGAAAAGGGAGAGCCAGGAACTAAGTTTGCAACACCGGTATTTGATGGTGCACTAGAAGATGAAATCTCTGGTCTTCTTTCAGCAACATTGCCTAACCGCGATGGCAATCAGTTAATTGGTCGTTCAGGAAAGGCCCGTTTATTTGATGGCCGTTCTGGCGAGCCATACCCAACACCAATTTCAGTTGGATACATGTACATCTTGAAGCTGCACCACTTGGTGGACGACAAGATTCACGCACGTTCAACTGGTCCATACTCAATGATCACGCAACAGCCACTGGGTGGAAAAGCTCAGTTCGGTGGTCAGCGATTTGGTGAGATGGAAGTGTGGGCACTTGAAGCTTATGGTGCTGCATACACACTTCAAGAACTTCTCACAATTAAATCTGACGACGTTCTAGGACGCGTAAAGGTTTACGAAGCAATTGTTAAGGGCGAAAACATTCCTGAACCAGGCATCCCTGAATCATTCAAGGTGCTTATTAAGGAAATGCAGTCCCTATGTCTCAATGTTGAAGTGCTTTCTTCAGAAGGTGTCGCAATTGAAATGCGCGATACAGATGAAGAGGTATTCCGTGCCGCCGAAGAGCTAGGTATCAACTTGTCACGAGTTGAGCCAAGCAGCGTAGAAGAAGTGTGAGAGGGATAAAACCATGTTAGACGTTAACTTCTTTGATGAACTACGTATCGGCCTTGCATCGGCTGACAATATTCGCGAATGGTCTTTTGGCGAAGTAAAAAAGCCAGAGACAATTAACTACCGCACACTTAAGCCTGAAAAGGACGGCCTATTCGACGAGAAGATCTTCGGACCAACTCGTGACTGGGAATGTTATTGCGGTAAGTACAAGCGCGTTCGATTTAAGGGAATCATCTGCGAGCGATGCGGTGTTGAAGTAACACGTGCAAAGGTTCGTCGCGAACGTATGGGTCACATCGAGCTAGCAGCTCCTGTAACTCACATCTGGTACTTCAAGGGTGTTCCATCACGCCTTGGTTACCTACTTGATCTTGCTCCAAAGGATCTAGAAAAGGTTATTTACTTCGCTGCTTACATGATCACAG
>JBEATO010000035.1:0-3710 GCA_041161945.1 Actinomycetota bacterium | reverse complement strand
TGAAGGAAGAGATGATTTAGAAGAAGACACTATCTACGGATAGTTAATTGAGTTTGCTATAGGTGTAACTCAGATTTGCCGCTATCGCTACCCAGATTTGGTAGGGAAGTAGTGCAACTCCCAGGCCAATGGAAGTTTTAAAAGCAATAACCACCATAGGAATAGTGAGCAGCGCAGTTCCCACTAGTGCCAAGGCTGCAAAGCTTAAGTTGTGGGGTCGATAGAACTGATAAGCCCAAGTCAGGGCGCATGTTACTGAGAGTGCAAAGAAAGTTAAGTAAATCATCGTTGTTGTGTTACTTGCCTTTTGCGCAATAGTTACTGCAGCAATACCTAGAACTATGAAGTTATAGGGCCAGATAATGCCAAAGATGGCAGGTGGTGGTTGCCATGATGGGGCGTTAAGGCTGCGATACCAGCCATCACCTGTGTTAACCCACAGACCTGATCCAATGATGTAGATAAAGAGGATGGCAACGCCAAGCACTGCCCAAAGGTTTTTCATGCGCCTTTTCTATCGCTTACTTATCTTTGTTGGCACAACACCCTTTGCCCTATAGGTAGTTCGGGGCTGTGCCGTTGGAATCTTTGTTGAAAGAGAGAACTGCCTTGCTACTAATAACAAAATCAAACGTGACTCAGCAAGTGCAAAGGATTCACCGAGGCATTTGCGAGATCCTGCAAGGAAGGGGAAGTAGGCCCCACGGGGCAAAGATGCTTCAAATGTTGGATCTAACCAGCGCTCTGGATCCCACTTCTGGGGATTGGTGAAGTACTGCTCTAAACGCTGAGTGACATATTGGCTAATTAACACATGTGCACCAGCCGGGATCTTCACACCATCAACTTCTGTATCTACTAATGCAATTCTAGGTGAGACCCACACAGGTGGCGCCATGCGAAGGGTTTCACTTAAAACGCAAGAGGCATATGTTGCACTCTGTTCTAGTTCGGCAAAAGTAGGAACTTTGTTGTTGGTTATCCAATCGGTGGCATCTGCCTCTGCTGCTAACTTGCGCGCAGCCTCTGGGTTATTGCTCATATAGGCAAAGGCCCAGGTGAGAACATTGGCTGTTGTTTCATGTCCACTTAAAATTAAGGTCAGAACTTCATCTCGGATGTGTTGCATGGAGATGTGTTCACTCATTTGAAGCAGTATGCCTAAGAGATCATCACCGTGATTAGTGTTGCTAGCAATGCGGGCGTTGATGATCTCTTGGGCTATATCTGCCAACTCATTTGCAGCTTCTTCAAATGCTGCAAAGTATGAGATGGCTGATTTATCAAATCTTTCAAGGCCAGGAAGCATCGTGCGCTCAATGCGATCAATTGCAATCTCCATGCAGTGAGCGATCCGGGCTGTGTATTGGGAGGAATCTAGGCCAAATAAGCATTGGCTTACTATCTCAAGAGTAAGGGCCATCATCTCAGGGGCTAGATCAACTGACTCTTTATCTTTCCAGCCCGAGATGTGTTCTAGAACTAATCGATGCATGATGCCCACATAGGAATCTAGATTGCCGTGATGAAAAGGTGGCTGCATCAACCTGCGATGAGCCATATGAATAGGCTCTTCATTGGTGAGCAAGCCTTCTCCTAAGACTTTTCGCATGCGCGCAAAGCCCACTCCTTTAACAAAGTTATGTTGCTGGGCAACTGTGACTTGATGGACCGCTTCTGCTGAAAAGACACCTATAAATAACTGTCGTGAGAGAAAAAATGAACAGTGGTTTCCATACTTTTTCTGCATGGAGGAGAGAAAAGACGGAGTGTCTTTAATGAAGGTGAGTGTGAGCCAATCAGAAAGAAGTGGGTTAGGACCAGGAAGATCGGCTTTCTTACTCCAGTTTTTGCGAGCAATGGGCGCTGGTATGGCTGGATAGTTTGAAGGTCGTGCAACCTTAAAGGCGCGAACTTCATCAAGGCTCATGAAGCAATCGTAATTGCCTGGGTGATCTTTTCAAGAGGCTAGTGATTTAAGGCTCGTGTATCTTTTACCTATGCGCCGGCTCCTTGCCTTAATCATCACTTTAACCCTTTTTGGCTCCAGTAGCGCCTTTGCCCATCAACCCGTTGTTTTATTAAAGACAGACACAACTGCTGCCAAAGGACCACTTCTAGTAGATGGCACCATCTCTTTTGCAATCAGAGCATCATTTACTAAGTCGGGAGAGAAAAAGGGATTTCGCGCTCAACTACAAGAGGGCGATGCATTAAATATTCAGTACCTGATCCTGGATAAAAAGCCAGAGAGCGCACTAAAGATGACTCAGCTTCCAACACTTGTTGTTACTGGTCCTGGCGGCTTTAAGACAACAATGAAGCTCAATGAGCGCACTAAGTTCTTTGAGCCTTACTCTCAAACTACCTACTTATATCTAGGCAGATATAGCTCAGTTGCAAAAGCTGGTCTTTATAGTTTTCTTCTTACTTCCCGTGGCAAAGCATCAATTACTTTAGCTGTTGGGGATAAAGAGATTTTTGGTGAGGTTCTACGTGGTGCTGCGCCAACACCAACGCCAACTCCAACGCCAACTCCAACACCAACGCCAACCCCTACGCGAACAGCTACTCCAACACCAACTCCAACACCAACTCCAACACCAACCCCAACGCGAACAGCTACTCCAACACCAACTCCAACAATCGCTGGTTACACATTGGCACAAGTCAAGGCAAATAACAGCGCAAAGAGTTGTTGGGCGGTCATTGATAACTATGTTTATAACTTAACGAACTGGATTAATTCCCACCCTGGTGGTGCTGGTGCCATTATTTCTTTGTGTGGCACGGATGCAACAAATGCTTTTAAGTCACAACATGAAAATCAGAGCAAACCGGCGCTTCGACTAGATTCATACAAGCTAGGTCCACTACAGAAGTAGTTAGATAGAGCCTTTTTGTAGACCCTCTAAGACTTCTTGTGCCCGCTCTTTTAACTCAGGCAGATCACTCAGGCGTTTTAAACCAAATACTTGTTGACTCATACGATGGTTTTTAGCAAAGGCCTCTTTGTGACGATCTAGAAAGTCCCAGTAGAGCGTGGTGAAAGGACAGGCATCTTCTCCCACGCGCAGCTTGGGGTTATATGTGCAGGCCTTGCAGTAGTTAGACATGCGTGAGATATATGCACCACCTGCGGCATATGGCTTAGTCATCATCTGACCGCCATCTGCGTGGACTCCCATGCCAATAACATTTGGAACCATGACCCATTCAGAGGCATCGATAAATACTTCGCGCATCCAATCAAGGAAAGCTTGTGGGTTGGTGCCGGTAATGAGTGCAAGATTTGAAAGCAACATTAAACGGGGGATGTGGTGGACCCATGCCCGCTCGTTAATATCTGTAACTGTTTGCTTCATGCAGTTCATCGCAGTTTTGCTCGGATCACTAAAGAGTGGCAAGAGCGGCCGGGTGGCACCTAATTGATTGTTATTGCGATAGTCAGGGCCTAAAAACCAATACATACCGTTGACGTATTCACGCCAACCAATGATCTGTCTGATAAAGCCTTCGGCGGATTCAATCGGTACTTTGCCGGTGTTAAATGCTTTTACTGCGGCATGGATGACCTCTGTTGGGTGGAGTAGGCCGTTGTTGAGATAAGGAGAGAGAAGTGAATGATGCAGCGCCCAGTTATCAACTGTCATGGCATCTTCTAGTGGACCGAAATCGGCAAAGTGATTATCAATAAAGTTTTTTAACTG
>JBEATO010000002.1:0-6949 GCA_041161945.1 Actinomycetota bacterium | reverse complement strand
ACTCAGATAGCGCGCTTTGCCATAAAAGAAATCCTCCTAGGCGCTGTTCCCCTGATGTTCTAATCAAAAGCTCTGGATCAGGTTGGCCTGCGGTATATAAATACTTAGAAATATCATCACTCGTTAACTTCTCTTTAGCTTGATCGAGTGAATGGCCAGATTTTTCCTCTTCACCCAGATATGACTTCACAGCATCGACAATCTCACGGCGCCCGCCATAGCTAATGGCAACGTTGACCTCGACTCCATCGTTTCGGATGGGCTTGAGTCCAGCTAGTTTTTCACTCAGCCAGGGTGGCAAGAGATCAAGGGCTCCCACCGCTTTAATATTCCAGCGACCCGTTGCAGCTAAGGCATCCACGGTGTCACCAATTATTTTAAGTAGCTCTTCAATCTCATCCGAGCTTCTTTTAAAGTTATCAGTTGAAAGCAACCACAAGGTCACAACCCGAACATCGGCATCATCACACCAACCTAAGAACTCAATGATTTTACTTGCCCCGGCCTTATGGCCATTGGGATCACCATTACTGGGATTAGCTTTTGCCCACCTGCGATTGCCGTCCAGAATCACGCCAACATGGTGAGGTGTCTTTGAAAAATCTAACGCTCGAACTAAACGCCACTCATAGAGTGGATAGAGCGCAGACTTTATGAGTTTACGAATAACGGCGAACAACTCTGCGTTCGGCAATCAGTGAGGCAACTGGAAGTGTCCCGGCCAAAAGCAGCCACAGAATCTTCTTTATTGGCCAGTGGGCCTTTACCGAAAATTGAAGGGCCGTTAAAACATATGCCAGATAGATCCATCCATGAACAAATGGAATCCAGGCAACGGCAGCTTTCCAATCAGCGTTATCAAAAAGATAAACCACGGGTAGATCTATGAACCACAAAAGCAAAGACATGATTCCGGCCAAAATGGCCATTACTCGAAAACGCAACAGGGTTGATTTCATGGCTTAACTCTACGGCGATAGAAGGGAAGGTAAAGCACCACCGCTGCCATAAGCCACCAGATCACCACATAAGAGATGTGCTGCCAGTAATAGCCTGAGACTCGAGAGCTCAACTTCTCTGGGGTCAGGCGCTGGCGAGTGAACTCATCGCCATTGCGTGATTCAGAAGATGCCATCACATAACCATCAAACAAATCTAAATCAGTTAATCCCACAATCACTGAACTATCTAGGCGCGAAATTGCACCATCACCATTGACTGCACGATCTTCAGACTGAGAAGCACGTAGCTGTCCCTTGATATCTATCACCATGGCCATTGAAATATCTGGATTGAGTAATCGCTCTGACCACAAACCCTTCACAATCAAAATCCCTTGATTAGTTCCTACTTGAAGTAAGCCAACTTCCCAATCACTCACCTGCCCATCACCATCAGCTTGGTTAGGTGCTCTATATGTTGCAACATAGTTTCCTGAAAATTCGACCATTCGATTCATGGCCTCGGGTGAAAGAGGCTGCCTTGCAGTGGCAATAGATGTGAGTGGAACGATATTTGTATCAACGGCAGTAGCTATTACCAAACTTTGCTTTAAAGCTTTAGCTCGATCTAACTGCCATAAGCCCAGTGCGAAAAAGAGGGAAACAATAAGTAAGACTGCTACAACTTGACCAACTTTGGAGAGGAAGGAGTTACTGGTCTGCGCCGTCATCGCTTCGATCAACACCCATAAAGCGCTTATAGAAACTGCGCATCAAGAAAACCACAGCGATAATCAGAATCGCAATAGTTAAGGAGCCGGCAACACTCATCTCAAAGTTTTTTTGCATGGCATAATCATGGCATGCAATCAGGTTCTGAGTTCTCCTACGAGGATCGCTATGGCGTGCGCCCAGCCAAGAGGTGGGTGGCCCCGGCCGTTGTTATCGCCGTCATAGGAATCAGCTGGTTGGTGTGGGTAGGTCTTCACCATTCAAACCCTGGCATCCGTGTTTCTGTTATCTCATTTACGGCCACAACTGATCGTGAAATGTCGATTAGATATGAAGTAGTCAGAAAAGATAAAGACCAGGTTGTTTCATGCACCTTAGTTGCCAGAGATTACGACAAAACTGTCGTTGGACAGATTGAAGAAGAAATCGGACCTGGCCTTGCAGTAGTGCAGAAAAATACGCAGATTCCTACGCGTAGTCAGGGCGTTAACGCTGATGTGGTTGCCTGCCGTAGTAAATAAGTTGTAGGCAGCTCTACCCACCTAGTACCTTTACGCCTTATGAGAGCACAGACATGGTTAACGCAGGAAGCTGCAGATCGTTTGCGCGCCGAATTAGAAAACCTTGAAAAGCATGGTCGTAAAGAAATCACAGCAAAGATTGAAGCTGCCCGTGCTGAAGGAGATTTAAAGGAAAACGGTGGTTACCACGCTGCTCGCGATGAGCAAGGCAAGATGGAAGCCCGTATTCGCCAGCTCAAGCAGATGTTAGAAAATGCTCACATTGGAACCCCACCAGCGGCAGCTGATGGCAAAGTTGGCGCAGGCATGGTTGTCACGGCAGAGATTGCCGGCGATGAAATGAAGTTCCTGTTGGGCTCACGTGAAATTGCTTCAGGAGATCTAGATGTTTATAGCGAGAAATCACCACTAGGTGCTGCAGTCATGGGAGCTGAAATTGGTGCAAGCGTTTCATACACCGCACCAAATGGGCGTGAAATAAAGGTAGTGATTAAAGCTGCCGAATTTTATTCTTAAAGAGAAGTATTTTTATACTTTCTAATACTCAGCGGAATAAATATCGCCATCAAAAGCACCATATAAAGCAGAGATGTCTCTAGTGGGTGCTGGCTTGGCCACGAGTTAGCTGTTGCCCCAAACTCATTTTTCAAACCAAATAGCTGACGTGAAGCTGCCACCATTGATGAGACTGGGTTCCATTCAGCAAAGTACTGCAGCGCTTTAGGCATTCCAGTTGTTGGCGCAAATGCATTAGAGAGAAAAGTCAGCGGGAAAGTAACTAAGAAACCCACGCTCTGCACGGTTCTCGCCTCTTTAACGGCCAATCCAACATAGATACCAATCCATGAGAGGGCGTAACCAAACATAAAGAGGAATAGGAATGCTAAGAAGATTGAGAACCCACCTGATGTTGGACGCCAGCCCACTGCATATCCAGCAGCTGCCATAACAGTTAGAACTAAGATATTAAGGAGTGCATCTCCAAAGGTGCGGCCAATAACAACTGCGCCTCTTGAGATTGGCAGAGATCTAAAGCGATCAATTAAGCCTTTCTTCATATCTTCAGCTAAACCAACTGCCGTTGAAGCCAAAGTAAATGCCACAGTCTGAACAAAGATTCCAGGCATCAATAACTGCACATAACCACCTGGTTGACTGGTTTCTATGGAGCCACCGAATACAAAACGAAATAGCAACACAAACATCACTGGCTGAATGGTTGAGAAAACTAGAAGTTCAGGGATTCGAGCAAGCTGGAGCAGCTGGCGCTTAGTAATTGTCATGACATCACTGATTACGTATTTCATTTCTTGCCCCCTCTCTTTTTCTTTGCCGGTTGTGCGACAACTTCATCCTCTGCCACGTGGCCAGTAAGTGATAAAAACACATCATCTAATGAGGGACGCTTGAGAGCAATATCAAGGGGATGGATTTTCGCCTCATCCAGAGCGCGCAACGCCTCCATAAGAGCAATCGAGCCAGTTGAAACTGGTGCTGAAATTGTGCGCACATCAGTATGAATTGCACTTGAGCTAATTCGAGAAACAATCTCCTGGGTCTTTGCAATATCAGCGCTCTCAACTGTTATCTCTAAGCGCTCTCCACCGACCTGCTTTTTCAAAGCATCTGAAGTTCCACGAGCAATTACTTTTCCATGATCAATAACAGCAATCTCATCAGCTAATTGATCAGCTTCTTCTAGGTATTGAGTGGTGAGCAATAGCGTTACGCCACCTTTAACAAGCTCTTGAATGACTTGCCACATTTCTTGGCGACCACGTGGATCAAGGCCAGTTGTTGGTTCATCAAGGAAGAGAACTTTCGGTTGCACAATTAAAGATGCAGCTAAATCTAAACGACGGCGCATTCCACCTGAATAGGTTTTGATGGGACGGCGAGCACTATCGGTCAGTGAAAATCTCTCTAGTAGTTCGTCAGCACGCTTGATTGATGCAGCTTTGCCTAAGTGATACAAACGACCAAACATCACTAAGTTATCCCAGCCAGTTAATGTCTCATCAACTGCTGCATATTGACCTGATAAACCAATGAGTTCGCGCACTTTGTCTGGATGCTTCACAACATCGATTCCTGCAACTGTTGCACTACCTGAATCAGGTTTTAATAACGTTGCGAGTATTCTCACAGTTGTTGTTTTACCAGCGCCATTGGGGCCCAATACGCCTAAAACTGTGCCCTCTTCAACATCTAGAGATAAATCATCCAGGGCTCTCACCTCACCATTGCGATAGGTTTTGGTTAGATGCTGCGCGATAACTGATTTCACACGCTAACCTTACCCTTATGTCCAAAAACTCCCCAATAAAGGCATCTCAACTGGACTTCCTACCTCGCAGGATTACACGCACAACGCGTGAAGATGCAGCAGAAGAATCACTGGGTTAATGCAATCTCCATTTAAGGATCTGCCGAGAGAAGTCTCCGTACTTATTGCGGCCTCCTTTTTTGTTGCCGTTGGTTTTGGCATCGTATTGCCCGCTATCCCGGTCTTTGCTAAGTCTTTTGGCGTAAATAACGCAGCAATTGGCCTCATGGTCTCTGCTTTTGCAATCACTCGCTTTGCCTCTGGTCTGATTTCAGGATTTATGGTCGATAAATTTGGTGAGCGCGCAGTATTTTCTTCTGGTGTATTTATGGTCTCTCTCTTCACATTCTTAGCTGGTCTTTCTCAAAGCTATGAACAGCTTCTCTTTTTCCGTGCAGCAGGTGGCCTTGGTTCATCAATGTTTTCAGTTGCTGCAGGTTCTGTGATTATGCGATCTGTTGATGATGCAAATCGTGGCCGTGCGCAATCGGTCTATCAAGGCTCATTTCTTCTCGGTGGCATCGCAGGTCCTGCTATTGGTGGGTTGTTATCTGTTATCTCACTACGTGCTCCATTTTTTGTTTACTCAGGATTATTGCTGTGTTCAGGTGCAGTGGCATTCTTCTTCCTAAAGGGCGACAAAATAGGCAAAGAAGATAAGAACGCAGACACATCTGAACACACCACCGTGCGCGAAGCGTTAGCAATGAAGCCTTACCGAATCGCACTTGTGTTGTCATTTATTGGTGCTTGGGTTTTCTTTGGATTGCGTGCTTCGATTTTGCCAATCTTTATTACAGAAGAGTTGAACTCCACAACTGCAGTTGTTGGTTATGGTCTTGCTCTCTCTGCAGTTGTTCAAGGGCTAATTCTTCTCAAAGCTGGCAGATACTCTGATGAGAAAGGGCGCCGTGCCGCATCAATAATCGGTGCGCAGGTTGTCTTACTCGGAGTCCTCTTACTTACTTTCTCAGTTCACGTCTGGATGTATTTGCTGGCAATGGCAATTCTTGGATTTGGTGGAGCTTTTATTTCAATCACTCCAGCCAGCATTGTGGGAGATGTTATTAAGGGCAAAGGTGGCAAGGTAATTGCTATCTTCCAGATGGCAGGAGATGCCGGAATGATGGTCGGGCCAATTATTATTGGCGCAGTTTCAGATTTTTATTCTTACAGAACAGCTTTTGGACTATCAGCTGCGATCTTTGTTATTGCTCTTGTGCTTGTCTATCAAATACCAGAGACGAGAAATGTAGAAGGGCCCCAGGTTAAAAACCTGAGGCCCCTCGATGAAGATCTGTAATTAGTCGTTGCCGCGCAAGATTGAAAGCAGACGCAGAACTTCTAGGTATAGCCACACGATTGTGACCATCAAACCAAATGCAGCACGCCATGACTCTGATTCTGGTGCTCCAGCGTTAATTCCCTGTTGAATCTGATCAAAATCTAGAATCAAGAAGAAGCTAGCAAGAACCATTCCACCTGCAGCCATGATTAAACCAAGACCACCGATGTTATAGATGCTTGCACCAAAGAATGAACCAACGAATGAAAGCAGGGCGAGTACGAGGTAGCCGATCAATGCAGTCATGAGCACCTTAGTGAACTTAGGTGTCACACGGATGCGTCCGCTCTTATAAGCAAAGAGCATTCCTGTGAATGCACAGATTGTTACGATGATTGCTTGGCTGACAATTCCTGCATATGCAGAGTTATATAGGTTGCTAATTGTTCCAAGTGCTAAACCTTGAAAAGCTGCATAAGCAATTGCTAGAGCAGGCTTAACGGTTTTGCTAAAGCTGTTCACCATGGCAAGTGCGAAACCACCAAGTACACCGAGCATCATTGCCCCAGTACCAAGGTTAAGTGTCCATGCAACTGCGCCAACGGCGAGTAGAACTGCAAATAAAATTCCTGTACGAGTGACTACATCGTCAATCGTCATGCGACCTGTGCGCATCGAAGATGCAGCTGGTGCGTTATAAAGATCTTCCATCGCTGCTGGGTCTGAGTTAATTGTGCTCGGATCAAATGCAGCGTATCCACGCTGATTAAACGCCCGTCCTAAAACAGGGTTTGAACTGCGCATATCTTTTCTCTCCTTTTGTAGTGCCACCAGAACCTCTGGTGGATTGCCATGCATAACAAGTTTAGGGCCCAGAAGATTCCCGGGCTACGCGAACTGGTGCCCCGAGTGGGGGTCGAACCCACACTGGGAGGATTTTAAGTCCTCTGCCTCTGCCATTGGGCTATCGGGGCTACGTGCAAGGGGTAAATCTACCCTGCTTTTCTAAGCGCCCTTTCCAGCTAATGAACGGGCAATTCCATCCAAGATATCTGATTCAGATGCCACAAATTCACTTGCCCCAGTTGCGCTCATGATGTGTGAAAGAACAAGTGCACCTGCAGGAATCACATCGACTCGACCA
>JBEATO010000149.1:0-6465 GCA_041161945.1 Actinomycetota bacterium | reverse complement strand
CAATATTGTGGACAAAAGAGGCGCAGAATGTCTATGTAAAACAACATCTGACTCCTTTTGGAGAGTACATCCCATTGCGCTCACTCGCCTCGAAAATCTCGCCATTAGTTGATGATGTGCGTGATTTTAGTCCCGGAGATGAGTCGACAATATTCAGTGTTGAAGCAGCAAAAATTGCACCAATTATTTGCTATGAATTACTCGATGACCAGATACTGCAGGATGGTGCGAAATCATCAAATGTTTTAGCTGTGCAAACAAATAGTGCAACCTTTGGAGATTCGGCTGAAAGTGCCCAACAACTGCAGATAACGCGAATTCGAGCTATTGAACATTCTCGGAATATTCTTTCAGTGTCGACTACTGGATACTCAGCAGTTATCGATTTTAACGGTGAAGTTAAACAAAAGACTCAAATGGGAACGGCCGAACATCTTTATGCTGAAGTAGATCTAATTTTGAGTACATCGCCAAGGGATAGATATGGGGATTGGGCCTTAGTAATTACGCTTATTTGGCTTCTCTTAGTTGCCCGTGGTGGATATATATACCGCCGATAAGTTACATTATGTAAAGTTAAGCGAACTCAGAGATTGGTGGACAGGAGCAAATTAGGTTCCTATCCCCGTGGGCACCATCGATACGGCCCACTGTTGGCCAGTACTTGCCCTGCATTCCAATGATTTCACCGCTGACAAGGCCATTTCGCGCCGACGGAGTTCCACCAACTTCACGTGAGTAAGAACGCTCCCAATTAGCCGACACAACGCTTTCAATGGTGTGTGGAGCATGGCGCAAGGCCGACTCCTCCACCGAAATCTTGCCTTCCATAATCTCAATTATCTCCCCATGAATTGCAGTCATAGCTGCAATAAAGCGATCAATTTCAGCGATATCTTCACTCTCAGTTGGCTCAATCATGAAAGTTCCAGCAACTGGAAAACTCATTGTTGGTGCATGGAATCCATAATCCATTAGACGCTTTGCAATGTCATCGACCGTTACGCCACTGACCTTGGTGATTTCGCGCAAATCCAAAATACATTCGTGACCGACGCGTCCATGTTCACCTGTGTAGAGAACTGGGAACATTGGGTTCAGCTTTGCTGCCATGTAGTTAGCTGACAAAATTGCGATAGATGTAGCAAGAGTGAGCCCTTCCCCACCCATCATGCGGATGTAGGCCCATGAGATCGGCAAAATACTTGCAGAACCAAATGGCGCAGCACTAATTGGTCCAGGACCAGTTGCAGGCCCTGCCAAGACATCCATCGGATGGTTAGGCAAAAATGGGGCTAGATGTGCACGAGAAATTACAGGTCCAACACCTGGTCCCCCGCCACCATGTGGAATACAAAATGTTTTATGCAAATTCAAGTGAGAAACATCTGCACCGAATTTTCCAGGTTGAGCTAAACCAACTAAAGCATTCAAATTTGCACCGTCAACATAGACCTGGCCACCAGCATCGTGAACAAGACCGCAAAGCTCAGTAATAGCCGACTCGAAAACTCCGTGAGTGGATGGGTAAGTCACCATAATTGCAGCTAAAACCGCTGAATGTTGGGCTATTTTCGCCTTTAAATCATCGATGCTGACATTTCCATGCTCATCACATTCAATAACAACTACCTGCATTCCAGCCATCACAGCACTTGCTGCATTTGTGCCATGGGCAGAGGATGGAATCAAACAAATAGTACGGCCCTGATCACCGCGAGAATCATGGTAATTACGAATAGCTAGTAAACCAGCGAACTCCCCCTGGCTTCCAGCATTTGGCTGTAATGACACAGCGTCATAACCAGTGATCTTGATGAGCCAATCTGAAAGCTGTGCAATAAGTTCTCTAGAGCCCACATTTTGCTTAGCTGGCGCAAAAGGATGCAGGGAAGAAAACTCAGGCCATGTAACGGCTTCCATCTCTGTGGTGGCATTGAGCTTCATCGTGCATGAGCCCAGTGGAATCATTGTGCGATCGAGAGCTAAATCGCGATCAGAGAGTGTGCGAAGGTAGCGCAGCATCGATGTTTCAGAGCGCATGGTGTTAAAAATTGGGTGACGCAAATAAGTCGATGAGCGATCAGCAAAAGCAGGAATCGATGTTCCAGCAACCCCTACTGCCCCACTACCAAAGATCTCACAAAGATCTGCAAGCATCCTGGCATCGGTTGTTTCATCTAATGAAACACCAACATGTGTGGCATCAACTATCTTCAGGTTAATCTTCTTCGCTTCCGCCTTTTTGTGAAGCTCTGCAGCACTCTTAACTTCAATCAGCAAAGTGTCAAAGTAGTTTGCATGAACAACTTTGTGCCCAGATGCTGTAACAGACTTGGCTAGCTCCTGAGTCTGTCTATTTACACGAGAAGCAATAATCTTCAAACCTGCTGGTCCGTGCCACATTGCATAAAACGCACTCATGACAGCTAAGAGAACCTGCGCCGTACAAATATTGCTTGTGGCTTTATCTCGACGGATATGTTGCTCGCGAGTTTGTAGAGCTAAGCGAAAGGCTGGATTTCCGTGGGCATCCACACTCTGGCCAATTAAGCGGCCTGGTAGTGATCGCTCTAAACCTTCTCGAACTGACATGAATCCAGCATGAGGTCCGCCAAAGCCCATTGGAACTCCAAAGCGTTGAGCGGAACCAACTGCAATGTCAGCGCCCCACTCCCCTGGTGGCGTTAACAGCGTCAGTGCAAGTAAATCCGTTGCAGCAATAAGTAAGGCTTCTTTTGAATGTATCCATGTTGCAAGCTGGCTGTAATCAATAATTTCACCATGCGTATTTGGATACTGAACAAGTGCTCCGAAAACTTCAGCGGTGGTAGGTGTTTTAGCCAGATCAACCATCTCAATCTTTATACCCTGTGGCTTCGCGCGAGTTTGTACAACTGCGATTGTTTGTGGGTGCACATTGATATCGATAAGAAACACCGCATCATCACTGCCCTTATAAACACGGCGGGCTAGCGTCATAGCCTCTGCTGCTGCAGTTCCTTCATCCAACATTGATGCATTAGCGATAGATAGCGCAGTTAAATCACACACTGCAGTTTGGAATGCAAAGAGTGCCTCTAGTCGACCTTGCGAAATCTCTGGTTGGTAAGGCGTGTAAGCGGTGTACCAAGCTGGGTTTTCTAAAACGTTTCGCACAATGACCGGCGGAGTAATAGTTCCGTAATAGCCAGTACCAATTGCATTTCGGTAGACATCATTCTTATCAGCGAGTGCGCGAAGTTCAGCAATAACATCAACTTCATTCAGGGCTGTAGGTAGCGTTTGACTTAGCTTTTGAGTAATTGCGATATTTTGTGGAACAACATCTGCAATAAAATCTGCCATTGATGAGTAGCCAAGTTCCATCAACATGGTTTGTGCTTGATCCTCGGAAGGACCGATGTGCCGACGTGAAAATGCGTCGTAATCAACCATGGACAAACATCCCCTACCCATACAAGCAGGCCATCAATGGCCCGCATGAGTTAAGAATATGTCTTTTTAAGCACCTTTGCTCTTTCGACGTAGTGAAAGTTCATCGTTAGATTCAACACCCACGCTTTGCCCACTGATCTCACCCTGAAGCAGTGAGAGTGAACCCTCAACCTCATGCCAAACTTTTCCAACGGCTATACCAAAGACACCTTGGCCACCAGCTAGCAAGTCGATAATGTCATCTGGGCTTGCGCACTCATAGATCGATGCACCATCACTCATGAGCGTCATGCTCTCTAGCTCAGTCACTCCCCTGCTGCGAAGGTGATCGACAGCGGTGCGAATGTTTTGAAGTGATACACCGGCATCAAGTAAGCGCTTAACGATTTTTAAAACAAGAATGTCTCTAAACCCATACAGGCGTTGAGTTCCGGAGCCACTTGCAGTTCTAATGCTTGGCTCGACTAAACCTGTCCGTGCCCAATAATCTAACTGGCGGTATGTAATACCGGCCGCAGAGCATGCTGTAGCGCCACGGTAGCCAATTTCTAGTTCCTGGGAAGTCACGGGGAAACTCGTTTCTCTTGGGGAGTGATGTAAATCTAGGGCAGCAATGCCCCGCCTTCAATGACCGACACGGTCGAAACCTCTAGTAGAGATTGAGGGTTTAGGCCCCTAGCCTGCGAAATCCTCTGGGTTGATCTGGTCGAGGAACTCTCTAAAGCGCTCCACTTCCTGGTTCTCATCCCCTGGTGCTCCCTCAGCCGGAATCTCGATTCCAATTTCATCGAGCAGCTCTGAGCTAGCCAAAATATTGGCGGTAGCTCGCAAAGCCAAGGCGATGGCATCGGAAGGTCTGGCAGAGATGGTGTGGGTTACTTCTGCGCTATCTCTCACAATGAGGCTGGCGTAGAAGACACCCTCATCGATGTGAGTCACATGCACTGCTGTCAGTGTTGCATCGAGTTCTTCAACGATGTTCTGGGTTAAGTCATGAGTAAGAGGCCTTGGTGGTTGCACACCTTGCTGGGCAAAAGCGATAGCTGTGGCCTCAACTGCCCCCACCCAAATCGGTAGAAAGCGAGAGCCATCTATCTCCTTAAGGAGAACGATGGGCTGATTGGAAGGCATCTCGACTCGAACGCCGATGACCTCCATAGAAATCATCATCGCTTATGAACGAAGGCGATGAAGCCCGCCGCGGACCAGTGCTGCATGCAGACGAATAGAAAGTGAGGCAATCTCTTTTTGTACCTCTTCAGCTCGGGCCTTTGAGTCGGCGCCCTTCTGACGAGTCAGCGGTGTGATGACTTGTTCAATCAAACCGATTTCACGATCTGCTGCTGATTTAAATGAGCGAAGATGGCGCGCTTCAATTCCAAAGCCGGCCATCTCTGTAACAGCCTTTGCAATAGCTAACGCATCTCCGTCATAGTGACGACCACGAATGGTGATCAGGCCATAGCCCTCTAGTTCAACAAGCTGATCCTCTTTTAATCCTGAGTTCTTCAAAAGTTCATCTCGAGATAGACGCATCTCTGAAACTTCACCGAATGTGCTTGGCGCCATTTCGCCATCAATGGTTGCAAGACCAAGTGTTGGTCGAGGGGCTGGAACTGAACCAGTTGCTGCTGGCACAAGGCCACGATCGATTGCATCCAAATTATCTTTAATGACTTTAAGGGGTAAGTACTGATCACGCTGTGCAATTAGAACGTATCGCAAACGCTCTAAGTCCGATGTCGTGAATTTGCGATAACCCGATGGTGTTCGCTGCGGCTCAATTAAACCTTCAGATTCAAGGAAGCGAATCTTAGAGATTGTTATATCTGCAAAATCTGGGCGAAGTCTGTTAAGAACTTCACCAATACTCAGATAAGCGCGAGCTGGAACTGCCATCGTGATTCTCCCCTAATTATTTTCTGCCAGAAACAAATAGCAGATGGAACTTGCCGATTTGGATCTGATCTCCGGAATGTAAAACATGTTCTGTTACTGAAGAGTTGTTGACGTAGGTGCCGTTCAATGATCCGCTGTCTTTGAGTGAAAACCCTGAAGAGGTACTTTCAATCTTTGCGTGGGACCTTGAGACTGTTACATCGTCTAAGAAAACATCACTGGAAGAAGAGCGGCCAATGCTTGCACCTTGTGCAGTAACTAAGAATCTAGAACCAAGATTTGATCCTCGATTGATAATCAGCATCGCCTTTTCTGATGACTGTGCGATTTCTTCGATAATGCTGCGATCTGCCGCTGAGACAGTGGCTAGAAACTCATCAAGAGCTCCGGCTGGGGAATCACTGGCTGCGCGAAGACCTAGGTGCAAAGTGGTGGTGAGTTCGCTGGGCGTTTGTTCTGCCTTCATTTATCTCTCCTCCTTCACCGTCAACCTGAGGCTGACACTAAAGGGGTGAGGCGCTTTGGTCAAGCCGTGATTTGGGCGTAACCGGCGGCATCGAGCAGGTCAGATGGAGCTGCTGCTACCTCAACCTTTACCAACCAGCCAGCGCCATAAGGATCGCTGTTGACTAGCTCTGGGGTTTGGGAAAGTACGCCATTGATTTCACTTACTACGCCACTAACTGCTGCAAAAATCTCAGAAACAGATTTTGTGGATTCAATTTCTCCGCACACTTTGCCAGCAGTAAGTGTTTCGCCAACTTTAGGCAATTCAACATAAACAATGTCACCGAGTGCGGCCTGTGCGAAGTCAGTAATTCCCATTGTGTAGAGAGTTCCAGATGAACTTACCCACTCATGCTCTTTGGTGTACTGCAAACCTTCAGGAATTGCTGACACGTGATCCTCTTATCTGCGAAAAACCTTCGCGCCCATAACTTATACCTGTAGCAATGTAGAGGGCAATCCCCCAGAGGGCAAAACTCCACCCCAAAACAAAGGCGATCGTGCCGAGAGTTGAGTCACTTTTAGCCAAGAGTAAGAATGGGAAGGCATACATGAGGTTAAAAGTCGCTGCCTTGCCCAAATAGGTAACTGTGAAAGGTGCCAGACCTTTTGACTTCATCA